>JAVKDQ010000050.1:0-17513 GCA_040222155.1 Roseovarius sp. | reverse complement strand
GCGGCGACGATGATCGTCGCTCAGTGAACGAGCAATACCGGCTATGAAGAAGCAGGTGGACGCCAGTTCCTACACCACTTCCCGGGGCACTACCGAAGGGGGCTGTTTGGCCCCTAGGGCACACCCTGTCAGGTCGGGCTGTCGTGAACCGAGCCTGCGCCGCTGGCTTGTCTCGGCCATTTGGCTTCCATCCCTTGCGCATCTTCGGCCAGCCCTGACGGGCTGACGTTTTCTTTCCTGTTTGGGGCCTGCGGCCCCGTCCTCCGTCAAGAACAAGCCCTCCGCATGTGCTGCGGGCGCAGTCAGCGGTCTCCCCGCCCTTCCGCGCCTGCGGCTTGTGCAGGACGGGTGATCCCCCTCCGCTGTCTGCGGTCCTGACGGTCTCCCCCCGCTCATTGGCGCGGGCCTAGTCCGGTTGCATGTGCAACCGGCTTTAAAAGGAGAAAGGGCCCATGAAACAGGACATTTACCAGAAAGTAACAGACAAGATCATTGCCGATCTGGAGCAAGGCGAACTGACATGGCACAAGCCATGGTCCGCCGGAAACATGGATGGGCGGATCATCAAGCCGCTGCGCCATAACGGCATGGCCTACAGCGGAATCAATGTGCTTATGCTGTGGGGCGCGGCCATGGAGGGCGGCTATCTCTCGCCGTTCTGGATGACCTACCGCCAAGCCAAGGAATATGGCGCACACGTCCGCAAGGGCGAGCGCGGCAATCTTGTGGTCTATGCCAATACCATCACCAAGACGGAAGAGCAGGACGACGGAAGCGAGGAAGATCGCAAAATTCCGTTCATGAAGGGTTATAGCGTGTTCAACGTCGAGCAGATCGAAGGGCTGCCCGAGCATTTCTACAGCAAGCCCGAGCCTGACATCGACCCCGCGCAGCGGATCGACCATGCAGAGGAATTCTTTGCGGCCACGGGCGCGGATATCCGCAGCGGCGGGAACCGAGCATATTACAGCGGCGGTACAGATTACGTGCAGATGCCGCATTTCGAGAGCTTCCGCAGTCCCGAAGCCTATTATGCGACTTTGGCGCACGAGCTGACCCACTGGACGAAGCACAAGAGCCGCCTCGACCGTGAATTCGGGCGCAAGCGGTGGGGCGATGAAGGTTATGCCCGCGAAGAGCTGGTTGCCGAGCTGGGCGCAGCTTTCCTTTGTGCCGATTTGGCCCTGACGCTGGAGCCTCGCACCGATCACGCCGCCTATATTCAGAGCTGGCTAGAGGTTCTGCGCGATGACAAGCGCGCGATTTTCAGCGCCGCCGCCCATGCGCAGCGTGCAGCGGATTTCCTGCACGGCTTGCAGCCCGTGATCGAAGAGCCCGAGCAGCAGGAAGGAGTCGCCGCGTAAGCGGCGGCTCTGGCCATAAAATTTTCGGCTGGCCGCGAGGCCAGCCGGATCAGGGTAGAGAACGCATCAGCTATTGATTTATTGCTCTGGAAACAGGCCCGGCATCCAGCGTCCTGCAAGTGTTGCCGGAAAGGCCAGCACCAAAGGCGCGCGCGAGCTTTCCGAGGTCAGCGCGCCTGCATCGATCAGGGCCGATGTCACGCGCCGCGCCATCCGGTCGCTCGCCCCGAGAATGTCGGCCACCGCGCCGCGCGGAAGCTCTCCTTCATAAAGGAGTGCGCGCAGAACGGCGTCGGATTTCGGAGGCAGCCGCCCGCCACGGATTTCTTCTTCCGCCCAGATCATAATCCGGTCACGCAGCCGATCCGGCTTCATCAATCCTTCCATGAATTCCACCTGATCGATGCAGGTTTGCAGGAAAAACTTGGCAAAGGAGGCCAGTGCCGCCTCGCTAAGCGTGCCGCGCCCGTCACGGTCGCCGCGTCTTGGCTCGTCACAGGCCTGCAAGTGCTTCTTGTAAGCCGCTTCATTGCGCGCAAGGCCGCGCGCGACCGACCAAAGCCCGCCCGTATTGAGAGAGTCGCGCAGCATCGCGTAGGACATCAGGCGCGCAACGCGCCCGTTACCATCCAGAAAAGGGTGAACCCACAGCAGCCGATGATGCGCGCACGCCGATGCAAGAATCGACTCGATCCGGCCCGCCATGCGGTAGGCTTGGTGCAGGCGGTCAAGGAAGCGCGGAACCGCGCCCGGGCTAATCGCGACGTGGCGGCCTACCTCGACATCGCGCTCTCGATATTCGCCAGGAACAACAGGGATGCGCTCGCCGGTGCTCGGCATTTCGACGTAGAGCAAATCTTCCGGTAGCAATTCGCAGAAACGCTTATGAATCTCGGTGATCATCGCCGGTGATGTTGGCGACCCCGACAGCCCGCCGTCATCAATCCATTTCTGGACGGCGATATGCGCCTTGGCTTCGAGTTGTAGGTCGCGCTTCTCGGGATCAGCGCTGTAGTCGTCATGTAAGGCGCGCTCGATATCGATAGGGTGCGTGTTGTGGCCTTCGATCAGGTTGCTGTAATAGCAGTTCATGGAGCGGATGAGCGTGGCCAGCGCTGCCGCAACCTGATCCGGCAGGCTGCTGCGGAAGGCAGCAGCGCGCGCGGCCAGATCGAGCACCAAATCATTCAGCTCCCCCCTGTGCGGTGAAGCTTCGCTGACCATCAGCGGCTCGAACAGGCCAATCGTCTCTTTATCGTCTCGTAGCGTCATATATCCTCGTTTTTGGCCGCTTTTTTGTCAACTCTATCGGTATCATTTTGTCAATCATAGCATGTGTTTACTGGTCGTGTCAGCAAGTTTATGGCCGCCAATGTGGCCGGTTCTCTGGCCGGTTCCTTGGCCACTTCCGCTGGCAACGAGAACACAGCCCGCCAGCGGCGGGCTGTGCGGCGCGTCAGGGCTTGCAGCGTGACCGTGCCGCCGGTCTGGCTCGGAAGCCCATGGCGCGCTCGATGTTTTCAAGGCTCGCCAGAATGTTGCGGCGATCCGGCGTATCGGGCTGCGTCTCGATCAGCAGCATCGAAAAAAGCTGATGCAGTTCGCCGAGTTCCTGAGCGGTTAAGCCGTGCAGCTCTTGCATGGTGAGAAGCGTGATCATGTGATCCTCCTTTTCCGTTTGCGACCCGACCAATTCGGGCCTTCTCGGGATCAGGAGGCGCAGGAAGCGGCTGCTATCGGACACCTTCGGGCGTAACGCAGTGAAGCAGGCAAACCGCCTTGGCCGCATGCGCAGCCCTTTCTGCCAGCTCTGAATTCTCGGAAGCACCGATGGACGGTCGCCAAAGGGAAGAGGGAGCACCTTGAGCGCTCGGGTCTCAGTTCATGTGATGCCTATGCGATGAACGCTCTTTGGATCGCGGTCGGCTCGTTTTGAAACGCCTGACTTCCTGACCGCACGCGGCCCGCCCTCAATATTCTGCCCGCACCACTCCGGCAGAGCCTGACCGTGTTGGAAATGACGCCGTGCCTTCTCCGTCCGGTCTTGCGGAATGGCGTAACGAGCCAACCACAAACCAAAGGAAAACCACCATGGCACGCACACATAAAAAACCTGACACCTCGCAGTACAACGCGCCGGACTTTCTGGCCTGGCACGTCATCGATAAGGGCGAGAAATCCTTCTGGAATAGGGTTGGAGCGGCCTGGCGGCACAAGGATGACAAAGGCTTCACTCTCCAGCTCGAAACTGTCCCGTTGGGTGGCCGCATCGTCCTGCGCCAGCCCCTCAACGAGCCGGATACAGGCCGCGAACAGAAAAACGGGCGCGCATGAGCGCGCCCCGGTTTCCACTCAAATCATGCAAGAAAAGGAAAAGACCATGCCACGCTACATCATCTCACGCGGCGAGTATGTCGTGTACAATATCACTACAGAGGCGGACGGCGAGGACGCCGCCATCCGGTTCGTCAAAGATACATCAATCCATAACGAGCGCTGGCGCGATTGTGACCCGCTCTGGCATGACGTTCTTTATCAGTGTGAAGGTGAGATTTAGTGAGCCTGAAGGCGATACCGTTTGCCGGTATAGCCTTCCGCACGAGTTGTGGAAAACCCCATAAATTTAAGCACTTATTAGAAATTTTCCGTTAGAATTTATACAGGAGATTTTTAATGCGGCTATTTGTATTTTTTCTGGCTTCAATGCTTTCATTCAGCGCGCTGGCGGATGAACGCCCCGCCAAGGCTATTCACCCTGACGCGCAAGTTATCCGGCTTTGCGAAAACCCGGAAACAGGGGAGCCGCTTCAGTTCCCGGAGCCCTCTGCAAAAAGCTGTCCAGATGGTTTTTTGGCCTATGATGATCTTACACCCGCCTATGTCGAAGCTGTAGAGGATATTCCACCGCCTAAACCGCAGCCCGATGCGGCAGAAGTGGGGGCGCATGCGGAGTAGGTGGTTTCCCATCATTGCACTTATTGGGCTCACGTGGCTTGTGGGCGCACAGTCTGCTTATGCCGTGTGCACAAATCCCGACGGCAACGCAGGTGTAATAAAATTCAATAAAGACTTTCAGGTCATGCAGTACTGCGATGACACGAACTGGCGGCAACTTGGGTCAAGCCCGAACGGGCCGCAAAACTGCCCGAATATTGGCGATACATGCACCGATGGCACGATCTATGCGGGTCTCTCGCCTGACGGTAATGTGGCGATATACACGACGCCTGCCGATGCGCCTTCGACCTATGTTTGGAACAACGGCAATTCGGTTTTTAGGGTCGATACCACGATGGTGGATTGTACGGATAACTCACCGGGTACAGCATCATCGTGCCAGACGGGTGAAGCCAATACGGCGATATTGATTGCCGAGGATTCGGATAGCGCCGTGGGCGGTGTACAACCGCACCAAGCGGCAGAGTACTGCGAGGGGCTATCGGCGCATGGGCATAGCGATTGGTACTTGCCCGCGCAGGATGAGCTTAACGTACTCTACACCAACAAGAACGCAGGCGATTTGAACGGGACTTTTAACGAAAGCGGCTCGGCTCCCGCCGGGTGGTACTGGTCTTCCTCGGAGAGGGGTTCCAGCGGTGCACGGGCCCAGATATTCAGTGGCGGCAGTCAGAACAACCGCGATAAGTTCAATGGCTCCTCCGTCCGCTGTGTCCGCAAGGAAGGCAGGAAAATCGCCTCCATCGTCCCCGATGGCCTTGTCGGTCACTGGAAACTGGATGAAACCAGCGGTACAGGGATTATCGATTATGCCAGCACTAATGACGGCACCGTGCAGGGCGGCCTTGATCCAGCAACAGATAGTGTCTTAGGACGCGTCAAAACCGCACTCGATTTTGATGGTTCTGATGACAGTATCGATTTTCCGGACGATATTTTTGATTCTTTGAGCGAAGGGTCCGTGTCTGCCTGGTTTAAATGGGACGGGGCAAATCCTAATGATTTTCAGGCCATTGTCGGCGTCGATCAGGACGCCTTTCAGCCTATAAGTATTGAAAACTATGACCTCAATATGTTTGGTAACTGTGTTGCCAGATTTACGACCGACGGCGACTATATACAGCCTAATATATGGTATCATGTTGTTTATGTGTCGGACGCCACAGGTAATAAGATTTATCTTAATGGCAATCAGATTCCCCCCTCCGAACTGACATATACTCTCGGAAACTCGACAAGTCAGTTGTTCTTCAGTCAGTGTGACGACGTAGGCAGCACTCTGGCCATCGGTGATTATGCAGGTGGTTTTAGCGAGCCTTTTTCTGGCATCATTGACGATGTCCGTATCTATAACCGCGCGCTTTCCGCTGAGGAAATCACTTATCTATATAGATCCTTTGACGGGAATTTGGCGTACGATGCCGACACCCGCGTGCCGAAATATTTCAACGGCGAAGACTGGGTCGCGATGGGGCCGAGCAAATATATCCCGAATGCGGTAACGTTTGATGGTTCTACAAATCTTTTGAATACAAGTGCCGCTGGTTATTCGGATAGTGATGCTTTTAATCTCGGTTTCTGGGTGAAGCCAACAACTGAAGCGGCTGATTTTCAGGTCATATTAAATGCGGATACAGGCGCGGCAAGCCGGTTTACAATTGCACTTGATAATGGCGCCAATAATACGAATGATCTTTGGACTGTGTATTTTGAATCACGAAATTCTTCGGGGGCGCTGGTTGCAGAATATGAGTCCGCTGAACTTTTGCCGGCAAATCAATGGAGCCATGTGCTGATAAGCGTGGATGCGTCCGAGAGTGTGGTGCAATCCTATATCGATGATTCTTTGGATACATATTATATTGCCGTGAATCCGGGAAATGGAAATATTAATTTTAATGTGTCCGAATACGCTGTGGGTGAGTTTGCGGGGACAGGGGATAGTCTTATTGCGTCATTGGCCGATTTTTATTTCGATACGGGCTCTTATACTAATCTCTCAATTGAAACCAATCGCCGGAAATTTATCGATGACAACGGTGACCCTGTTTATCTGGGAAGTGATGGTGGCAATCCAACCGGTAGTGCACCGGATATTTTTCTCTCCGGCGACACGGTAAGCTGGCACACGAACAAGGGCACCGGCGGCGGATTTACAGAGAATGGCGCGTTGACGGATGCGGTTACAAAGCCCGGAAGTGTCTATGACGATATAACGACAGACGGGTTGATCGGCTGGTGGAAGCTGGATGAGATTGTTGGGAATGTTGGCTATGACTATAGTTCTTCAGGAAATAACGGTACGTATGATAGCGATGTAACGCCAAGCTATATGGGACAGCCCGGCGTTATGGGCTCCGCCGTAAACTTTAATGTACCCACTAATAATGCGGATATAACAGTCCCGCGTATCGATGCTTATGCAAACTTGCGCACTTTTACAGCAATGGGATGGGCCAAAACGCATAACTTTTCCGAGCATAACGGGATTATCAGTATTTATGGAATCTTTGACTTACGAAATGCTTTTAACGCCGTTAATACCATAGAGCTGGAGACGAAAGGGTGGGATGGTAGTAACGCAGCTTTTCGCTGCACCCTCAACGCCGATATTCCTCCTTATGAATGGGCCCATTGGGCAGTTGCCTATAGTTATGATGATCCGCAAACGACTATGGCGGATATTTACTTTAACGGGCAGCCCTGTCCAAATGCGGTGTATACTGCGACGGGCAATCCTACAGGCTCATACACAACGCCATTGCCAGTGAGTGGTAGCAATGGCATTTTACTAGTGGGGCGCGCGACGCAAAGTTCGGGCGCCACCTTTAAGGGTGTTTTGGACGATGTCCGCTTATATGACCGAAAGTTATTATCTGGCGAAGTGCTCGACATATACAACGCCGGTGTTTGCGCCAATCCGGAGCGATTAAACGGCACAATTGTCTACAATACCGACCAAAACCTCCTGCAATATTGCGACTCAGCGCTGCCAGGTAATGGCTGGCAGGCTACGTCACCGTAATAATGAGAGATTAATGCAAGTAGTTTGGTGTGGTCGAGTAGATGCAGTCGAAGGCCGGATCATCGACGACCACGAAGGCGATGTCATAAATATCCGAAACATTGTGGTCTTCCATCAGAAAGCACCAAACCTGATACCACAGCATGCGTGCGGCCTGCGTTGGCCGAAAATCCGAGCGGTATTCGGCTACACCTATCGGTGACGGGCAGCCGGTGCGCTCGCACGCGGCTTCCAGCCGCCGCGCCGCATCATGGACGCGGCGCGGGACATAGGTAATCCAGTCGGGTTTTCTCATTTCGAGCCTCCTTTCACTATCGTTCAAAGCCGCGATCCCGCGTTCTGTCGCGGCGGCGTTGTTCCTTGCGCTCTTCGCGTTGCGTTTCCGGCTCGGGACGCTCTGACTCGCGCTCCGGCTTCGCTATGGTCTGGTAGCGGGCGACATCCTCGCGCAGCAGAAGCAGATCGGCTTGCTGGCGTTCGCGCTGTTCCCGAACCCTATCTTGCAGCTTGCGGCGCTCGTCGAGCTGGCTGGCGATCAGGCCGTCGCGTTCGGCATGATCACGCTTGAGGGCGGTCCATGCTTCGCGCTCATTGCGTTGTTTGATCTTGCTGTATTTGCCGGTCAGGCGGTGCCAGATGCCGGAAAAGCCGCGCGGCAGCCGTTCTGCCCGCGTCTTGGTTTCCGCGATCCAGCGCTTTTCCTGTCCCACCTTGAGCTTCTGCCGCTGCTGCCGGTGCCGCGCGGCCAGTTCGCTGCGTTCCGCTTCCAGTGCCTTTCGGCCCCGTCCGGCTTCCAGCTCTGCTTGCCGGATGAAACCTTTGATCCGTTCCGACATGCGGGCCGCGATGTAGGTGCGGGCTTCATCAACCGAAGGAAAGGCTTCGGGATCGTCGAGCCGCGCGGCAACATCCTTGGTCTTCACGCCCGTCTGCCGTGCCACCGCATAGACTTCGCCGCGAAAATCGACTGCGACAAAGCCGCGCCGATCACCGCGCGCCAACATGAAACCGCGTTCCTTGAGCGCTTGGGCGAAGGCTGTGCCGGTATCCGAGCGATTCCAGCACTCCTGAAACAGCGCCTTGAGCTGCTTCGGGTCGAGGCCGACGCGGCGCGCTTGCTGCCATTCTTCGCGCGTGTAGCCAAGCGGATCGCGCTCCCGCCAGTCGCGCAGCCCTTTCGGCATTTCCCAGCCATGGGCGCGGAACAGTTCGCGCGACACGTCCCGCAGGCGCATCTTGTAATGCGGCAGGTTGATCGCCCGCATCTGTTCGGCATCGATGCGCGACCAGACGACATGCGCGTGCCGCCGTCCGTTTTTCTCGTGGAACACGATAGCGCGGGGCTGGCCTTCGAGTCCAAGCTTGCGCTCGATCTCATCGGCAGCATTCTCGAAATCGGCGGTTGTGACCGTCTCCCCGCCAGGCGGGTTGAGGCTGGCCGAGAACAGGTAGTTCTCGCAGCGCGTGCCTTTGGCGATGGCATCGGCTTCGCGGAAGGCAGACAGCAGATCATCACCGACGAAGCCGCGTACATCATGCAGCTCGACATGATCGTTGTCCCGCATCGACAGCAGATAACGGGCGAGCTGCGCCCCGCCGCCGCGTTCTTTGGCCTTGAGGATCATGGCTTCAAATCCCATCCGGCTTTGGAGCCTGATCCCGTTTCGTGCAGGCCGAGCGCAATCAGCAGATCGCGCCGCATCGCCTGCACGTCCTTGCACGCCTGCCGCAGATCGGCTTCGGTTTCCGGTGTGACGGGCAGCGAGCCCGTGTTCACCGCCTTGGCGAGTTGGTTCAGGTTATTGGAAAGCCGCGACTGACCGAGGGCAGCCAGAACGCGCCCGAGCGCAGCATAGTCCTTTACCGGAAAATGCCCGCGCGTCTGACGCGGCGCAGCATCGTCACCGAACAGACGGTCGCGTATATAAGCCCCGAGCGCCATGCCGGACGCATCCTGTTCCAGCCGCGCCCGCTCGTCGAAGCTAAGCCGAAGGGAAAAGGGCTTCGGTTTCCCGCTTGTTTGCGTTGCAGCAGGCGCTTTAACCGGCTCCGGCGCGTCGGGAAGCCGCCAGTCTGCTAAGCTATTGAAGTTATTTTTGATATTCGTCATGGTCGCGCTCCAGACCGTCAAGGTCTAAATGCGCGAGATGGCGTTCCCACTCTTCCAGTGTCTCGAAAAGAGAGTTCAAACTTTCTCTTTCAAGCAGCACCAGCCCTTTCCCCAAAATCGGCAAGACAAGACGAGGAAAAGCGAATCCGGGGCGGGCATGGGTCGGCAAATCGCTCCGTCGGGCGCGCCGGGAATACGGCGAAATGACGCCGAGGCACTCCGAAAGAGCCCCTTTCGCCCGACGCGGACGATCTCTATATAAGGCGATGGCTCCCAAGATCGGATCATGATCAGACTCGGGGGCCTTATTTCGATTGTGGCGAGAGGATAGCAGACAAGCGATGTCAATCTTCGACAAAATTCCCGGTCTTTTCTCGTCCGACATGGCGATCGACCTGGGAACGGCCAACACCCTCGTCTACGTGAAAGGGCGCGGCGTGATCCTGTCGGAACCTTCTGTGGTGGCCTACCATGTGAAGGACGGGGTGAAGAAAGTTCTGGCCGTGGGCGAAGATGCCAAGCTGATGCTCGGGCGCACGCCCGGCTCGATCGAGGCGATCCGGCCCATGCGCGAGGGCGTCATCGCCGATTTCGACACCGCTGAGGCGATGATCAAGCACTTCATCCGCAAGGTGCACAAGCGCTCGACCTTCTCCAAGCCCAAGATCATCGTCTGCGTGCCGCATGGCGCGACGCCGGTCGAGAAACGCGCGATTCGCCAATCGGTGCTCTCGGCGGGCGCACGGCGCGCAGGCCTCGTGGCCGAGCCCATCGCGGCGGCCATCGGCGCGGGCATGCCCATCACTGATCCCACCGGCAACATGGTGGTGGATATCGGCGGCGGCACCACCGAGGTGGCCGTGCTCTCGCTGGGCGACATCGTCTATGCCCGCTCGATCCGCGTGGGCGGCGACCGGATGGACGAGGCGATCATCAACTACCTGCGCCGCCAGCTGAACCTGCTCGTGGGCGAATCCACCGCCGAGCGCATCAAGACCTCGATCGGCACCGCCCGCATGCCCGATGACGGGCGCGGCACCTCGATGCAGATCCGCGGCCGCGACCTGCTCAATGGCGTGCCCAAGGAAACCGAGATCACCCAGGCCCAGGTGGCCGAGGCGCTCGCGGAGCCGGTGCAGGCCATCTGCGAGGCGGTGATGACCGCGCTCGAAACCACCCCGCCCGATCTCGCGGCCGATATCGTCGACCGGGGCGTGATGCTCACCGGCGGCGGCGCGCTCCTGGGCGATCTCGACCTCGCGCTCCGCGAACAGACGGGGCTTGCCGTTTCCATCGCCGATGACAGCCTCAATTGCGTGGCCCTCGGCACCGGCAAGGCATTGGAGTTTGAAAAACAGCTCCGTCACGCGATAGACTACGACAGCTAAGCTTTCACCTTTCGACCGAAGGGGCAGCCCTTGGCAAAGGACCGCGCACAGGACAGCGACTATTCCGGCCAGCTCAAGCGCCTGCTTGTGGGGGTCTTGCTGTTGTGCCTGCTGGGCCTCTTCCTCTTCTGGCGGATCGACAGCCCCCGCGTGGAGCGCTTTCGCGCGCAGGTGATCGACACGGTCGTGCCAAGCTTCGACTGGGCGATGGCCCCGGTGACGGGCATGGTGAACATCCTGCGCGATTTCCAGAGCTACCAGCGGATCTACCAGCAGAACCAGGAATTGCGGCGCGAATTGCAGCAGATGAAGGCGTGGAAGGAAGCCGCACTTCAGCTCGAGCAGGAAAACGCGCGGCTCCTCGATCTCAACAACGTGCAGCTCGACCCGCGACTCACCTTCGTCACCGGCGTGGTGCTCGCGGATAGCGGCTCGCCCTTCCGCCAGTCGGTGCTGATCAACGTGGGCGCGCGCGACGGCATCGTGGATGGCTGGGCGGCGATGGACGGGCTCGGCCTCGTGGGCCGCATCTCGGGCGTGGGCGACAACACGTCGCGGGTGATCCTGCTCACCGACAGCTCGAGCCGCATTCCCGTCACCATCCAGCCCTCGGGCCAGCAGGCGCTCGTCTCGGGCGACAACACGATGGCGCCGGTGGTGAGCTTTCTCGAGGCGCCCGACCAGGTGCGCCCGGGCGACAGGGTAACGACCTCGGGCGATGGCGGGGTCTTCCCGCCCGGCCTGCTCGTGGGGCAGGTGGCGAAAGACCCCGGCGGGCGCCTCCGGGTGCGGCTCGCCGCCGATTACGAGCGCCTCGAATTCCTGCGGGTGCTTCGCAACTGGGCGCAGCAGGGCATCTCCGACCCGGGCGGCCTCGTGGCGCCTCCGGGCCTTGGCGCAAGCCTCGCGGAACCCGAAACCGCGCTGGAGGAAGAGGCCGGAGACGCGCCGGCCACGGAGGGCGCCGATGGCTGAACGCAACGCCGCCTATCTCTGGGGCATGCGCGCGCTCTACGTCGCCATCTGCCTGTTCCTGATGTTCCTGCACCTCTTGCCGCTCGACACGATCCCAAGGGGTTGGGCCGGGCCCGACCTGATGCTGGCGCTCACCATGGCATGGGGCCTGCGCCGCCCCGAACTGGTGCCGCCGCTGCTGGTAGCCGCCGTCTTCCTGCTGGGCGACATGCTCTTTCATCGCCCGCCCGGGCTCTGGGCCGCGCTCGTGGTCATGGGCAGCCTCACCCTGCGCGCCCGCGCCCCCGACCTGCGCGATCTGACCTTCCCGGTGGAATGGCTGAGCGTGGCCACCACGCTTCTGGCCATGACGATCGGCTACCGCGTGATCCTCGCGCTCCTGATGGTCGATCAGGCACCGCTTGGCCTCAGCCTGATGGCGCTGGTGATGACGCTCGCGGCCTATCCCTTTGTCGTGCTCGTTTCGCACCTCGCCTTCGGTGTGCGCAAGGTGGCGCCGGGCGAGCTCGACGCGATGAGGCCCAAGGCATGAGGCGGCCCACCCGGGATAGCGCCGAGAGCCATCGCCGGATCACCCGGCGCAGCCTCGTCATGGGCGGCAGCATGGCGGCCATCATCGCCGCGCTCGGCTTCCGCATGCGCTACCTGCAGGTCGACCAGGCCGACCAGTTTCGCCTGCTGGCCGATGAAAATCGCATCAACATCCGCCTGATCCCGCCCACGCGCGGCCGCATCTTCGACCGCGAAGGCCGGATCATCGCCGAGAACGTGCCGAGCTACCGCATCACCATGGTGCGTGAAGAGGCCGGCGACGTGGAAGAGGTGATCGCACGGCTTGCGAGGCTGGTGGAGCTCGACCCGGGCGAGCTCGACCGGGCGCTGCGCGATCTCGCGCGGCTGCGCGGCGACACGCCGGTGACCGTGGCCGAACGGGTCAGCTGGGAAGATATCAGCCGCGTGGCGGTGAACACCCCCGCCCTGCCCGGCGTGACGCCCGATGTGGGCCTCTCCCGCCGTTACCCGCTGGGCGAGGCCTATGCGCATCTGGTGGGCTATGTGGGCCCCGTCTCCGATCGCGACCTCGAGAAGATCGACGCGCCGGATGCGCTTCTGCTCATCCCGCGCTTCCAGATCGGCAAGATCGGGCTGGAGGCCGAGAAGGAGGAATTGCTGCGCGGCAGCGCCGGCACCAAGCGCGTCGAGGTCAATGCCGCCGGCCGCGTGATGCGCGAACTGGAGCGCAAGGAGGGCACCTCCGGCAAGGATATCCAGCTCACCGTCGACAACACGCTGCAAACCTACGTCCATGCCCGCCTGCGCGGCGAAAGCGCCGCCGCCGTGGTGATGGATTGCGAAACCGGCGACGTCCTGGCCTGCGCCTCCACCCCGAGCTTCGACCCCAACCTCTTCGTGCGCGGCATCTCCGTGGCCGATTACAAGGCGCTGCTCGACGACGAGTATCGCCCGCTCCCCAACAAGGCCGTGCAGGGCATCTATCCGCCGGGGTCGACCTTCAAGATGGTCACCGCGCTCGCCGCTCTCGAAGATGGTCAGCTCGATCTCACCGAAACCGTCTACTGCCCAGGGCATATGGAGATCAGCGATCGGCGCTTCCATTGCTGGAAGCGCGCGGGCCACGGCAACGTCAACCTGCAAACATCGCTGAGCGAAAGTTGCGACGTGTTCTACTACGACATGGCCATGCGCGTGGGCATCGAGAAGATCTCGGCCATGGCCCGCAAGCTGGGGCTCGGCATAAGGCACGAGCTGCCACTCACCTCGGTGGCACAGGGGTTGATGCCGACGCGCGACTGGAAGCTGGTGAATCGCGGCGCCGAGTGGGTGGTGGGCGACAGCGTCAACGCCTCCATCGGGCAGGGCTTCGTGCTCACCTCGCCGCTGCAACTCGCGGTGATGACGGCGCGGCTGGCGACAGGCCGCAAGATCGCGCCGCGCCTCGTCAAATCCGTCGACGGCGTCGAAGTGCCGCTGGCGGATGGCGAGTCGCTCGGCATCAACGAGAACAGCCTGCGGGAAATCCGCAAGGCGATGTTCGCCGTCTCGAACGACAGGCGCGGCACCGCCTATTCGAGCCGGATCATCGAGGATGCCTTCCGCATGGCCGGCAAGACCGGCACCAGCCAGGTGCGCAACATCACCACCGGCGAGCGCGCGAGCGGCGTGCGGCGCAACGAGGATCTGCCGTGGCGCCAGCGCGACCATGCGCTCTTCGTCAATTTCGCGCCCTTCGATGCGCCCCGCATCGCGGTGGCCGTGGTGATCGAGCATGGCGGCGGCGGCTCCGCGGCGGCGGCGCCGGTGGCGCGCGACATCACCCTGCAGGCGCTCTACGGCGACGACCCGCCGCTCGCCGCCTACCCCTCGAAAGACCGCGAACGCATCCGCGCCCAGCAGGAAGAGCTGCGCCAGTATCGCCCGGGCGGCACGACCGGCGAGAGCGACCGCGCATGAGCTATCTCGAGTATACGGTCAAGACCACGCCCACCGGGCTGCAGAAGGTGCTCTATTTCAACTGGGGCCTCGCGATCCTGCTGACGGCCGTTGCCAGCGTGGGCTTCCTGATGCTCTACTCCGTGTCCGGCGGCTCCTTCAGCCCCTGGGCCGAACCTCAGATGAAGCGCTTCGCCCTCGGCTTCGCGATGATGTTCTTCGTCGCCATGGTGCCGATCTGGTTCTGGCGCAACATGTCGGTGCTGGCCTATCTGGTGGCGGTCCTGCTGCTCGTGGCGGTAGAGTTCCTCGGCATCGAGGGCAAGGGCGCGCAACGCTGGATCGACCTCGGCTTCATGCGCCTCCAACCCTCGGAACTGATGAAGATCTCGCTGGTGATGGTGCTCGCCGCCTATTACGACTGGCTGCCCATGTCGCGCGTCTCGCGGCCGCTCTGGGTGCTGGCGCCCGTGGGGCTCATCCTGCTGCCGGTGGCGCTGGTGCTGCGCCAGCCCGATCTCGGCACCTCGATCCTGCTCATCGCGGGCGGCGGCATCCTGATGTTTCTGGCAGGCGTTCACTGGGCCTATTTCGCCGTGGTGATCACCGCCGTGGTGGGGCTGGTGGTGGCGGTGATCGAGAGCCGGGGCACCGAGTGGCAGATGCTGGCGGATTACCAGTATCGCCGCATCGACACCTTTCTCGACCCCTCCTCCGACCCGCTCGGCGCGGGCTACCACATCACCCAGTCGAAGATCGCGCTTGGCTCCGGCGGCTGGACAGGCCGTGGCTTCATGCAGGGCACCCAGTCGCGGCTGAACTTCCTGCCCGAGAAGCACACCGATTTCATCTTCACCACGCTGGCCGAGGAATTCGGCTTCGTGGGCGCCGTCTCGCTCCTTGTGCTCTACGCGCTGGTGATCGTCTTCTGCGTCTCCTCCGCGCTCGCCAACCGCGACCGCTTCTCCTCGCTGCTCACGCTCGGCGTCGCCGCCACCTTCTTCCTGTTCTTCGCCGTCAACATGTCGATGGTGATGGGGCTCGCGCCCGTGGTGGGCGTGCCCCTGCCGCTCGTCAGCTACGGCGGCTCGGCCATGCTGATCCTGATGATCGGCTTCGGGCTGGTGCAGAGCGCTCATATCCACAGACCAAGGTAACTCCATGACCCTCAACATCCTATTCGCGGCGCGCCCCGAGCGCTGGGACACCTATGAACCGGCCCTGCGCGAGGCGCTTTCGGAGGCCGGCTTCGAAGATGCGGTGCTCGCCACCGACCTGCCCCCCGAAGAGGTGGATTACGTGATCTACGCGCCCAATGGCACCGTCTCCGATTTCACGCCCTTCACCCGCTGCAAGGCGGTGATGAGCCTCTGGGCGGGCGTGGAAAAGATCGTGGGCAACGAGACGATCACACAGCCGCTGACGCGCATGGTCGATGACGGCCTCTCGCGCGGCATGTCGGAATGGGTGACAGGCCATGTCATGCGCCATCATCTGGGCCTCGATATCGACGTGCTGCGCGAGCCGGGCGACTGGAGCCAGCGAACGCCGCCACTGGCCGAGGAACGGCCCGTCACCATCCTCGGCCTCGGCGAGCTCGGGCAGGCGGCGGCGCACATGCTCAGGGGCATCGGCTTCCCGGTCACCGGCTGGAGCCGCACGCAGAAAGACGTGGAGGGCATCCGCTGCCTCTCGGGCGAAGAGGGCCTCAAGGAGGCGCTGGCCTCCGGCCTCATCCTCGTGCTGCTGCTGCCCGATACGCCCGCCACCAGCAACATCCTCAACCCCGAGACGCTGGCGCTCCTGCCCGAGGGCGCGGTGATCCTGAACCCCGGGCGCGGGCCGCTCATCGACGACGACGCGCTGATCGCGGCGCTCGATCTCGGGCAGGTGAGCCACGCCACGCTCGATGTCTTCCGCGAGGAGCCGCTGCCAAAGGAGCATCCCTTCTGGGCGCATCCCCGCGTCACCGTCACCCCGCATATCGCCGCCGAAACCCGGCCCTCCACCGCCTCCCGCGTGATCGCCGAGAACATCCGTCGCAGCGAGGCAGGCGAGCCGCTGCTGCATGTGGTGGACCGGGAGCTCGGCTATTAGACGACCGGGCTTGGCTCACAGCGAGGATTGAGTATTTGAACCAAGAAGAAGCCGGGACAGGTGCTTCTTCTTGGTTCAAATACTCAAATCCAAAGGGTGCAAACCGGCGCTGGCGTCTCACTCTCCAGCGACGAAGGCCACCAGCTTCCACGCGCCCTCGCGCCGCTCGAAGATCGCCCGGTAATCCACCGGCGCGCGCAGGTATTCGCCATGCACGAAGCCCTGCGTGCCATCGGCCAAGGCCACTTCCACATAGGCCGTGCCGCTCACCCAGTCGACCTGCCGCACCACGTCATGGTCGAGCCGCCCCACCACGTCCGCAAAGCGGATCGGGCGATCACGCAGCGCCACGCCGCTGCCGGTCACATACATCACCTCGAACGGGTCCACGCCCTCGGGCATCTCGGCGCCGAAAGTGTAGGGCGCGATGAACCGCTCCGCCCCGTCGAACCTCCCGCCCATGCGCAGCACCGTCTCCAGATCGGCCCAGTTGCGCTCGCGCATGGCGGGGGCCTCGTGGCGGCGGGCGGGCTCGAAGCTCTCGGGGTCGACCTCGAGGAAAGCGCGCAGCGCCGCCTGCCCGCCATCGCCGCCGAAGCTGAGGCGCACATCCTCGGAGGCCATCGAAAGCACCGCCTCCACATCGCGTTTCACCACCGCGGCAAGGAGCACATCGCGATAGGCGGCGAATTCCGTGTTCTCCCCGGCCTCGTCCACGGGCATCGCCTTCAGCTCCTGCGCGCCCGCCGCGAAGGGGGCGGCGAGGGCGAGAACCGTCAGACAGGCAAGGCAGATCAGGCGCATGGCTTGTTTATCGCGCCGGTCGAGGGGAAGGTCAATCGGGCGGCTCAGCGCAGGCGCGGCGGCTTGGCCGGGTCCATCCCCGGCGCGGCGGGGGCCGGGCGCTCGGCGGAGGCGGCGTTCGGCAGGTCGAAGCGCAGCCCCACCCGCGCCATCCGTGCCGCGGCCTGCTCCTCGGCGCGAAAGAAACCCACGTCGAGCGCGGCGGCTTCCAGACCCGAGAAATGCAAGGCCTCCGACACCGCCCGCGCGATAGCCGGCTCCGCCCCCGGCAGCGCATCGACCACGCCCAGCATGTGGCCATCCGCGCCGTTCTCGTAGGTCACCGACACCAGATAGGCGAG
>JAVKDQ010000049.1:0-15738 GCA_040222155.1 Roseovarius sp. | reverse complement strand
CAACATCCATGTGGTCGACACCGCGACCGACCCGCGCGCGCCGCGCCTCCACAAGGTGATCGACGTCGAGAACGAGCCGCACCCCGAATGGCCCATCCCGGTGCCCGGCGTGATGTCGGCCATCCTTGTCTCGATGGATGACAGGTATCTCTACCTCAACAACTGGCTGCACGGCGACATGCGCCAGTATGACATCACCGACCCGCACAATCCCAAGCTCACCGGGCAGGTCTGGATGGGCGGGCTCCTGGGCAAAGCCCCGGAGGTCAACGGCGTCAAGGTCGCGGGCGGGCCGCAGATGTTCCAGCTCTCGCTCGACGGCAAGCGGCTCTACGTCACCACCTCGCTCTTCTCGACATGGGACAACCAGTTCTACCCCGAGATCCGCACCCAAGGCGGCGTGATGGTGATGATCGATTGCGACGTGGAGAACGGCGGGATGACGATCAACCCCGATTTCATCGTCGATTTCGGCAAGGAGCCCAACGGCCCGTCGCGCTGCCACGAAACCCGCTACCCCGGCGGCGACTGCACAAGCGACATATGGCTGTGAGCGACACCCGCACCATAACGATCGCCAATCGGGGCGGCGCCACCTACGAGGTGAATGCCCGCCGCCCCCTGCTCGACACGCTGCGCGAGCAAGGCGTCGATCTGCCCTATGGCTGCAAATATGGCGGCTGCATCACCTGCGCCGCCAAGCTCACCCACGGCGAGGTGGATCAGCGCCGGCAGGTCGCGCTCAACAACCGGCAGCTCTCGCGGGGCTACGTGCTGCTCTGCGTCGCGCGGCCCACGGCCGATTGCACGCTGGAAATCGGCGTGGAAAGCCACGACCAGCTCTATCGAAACCCCTTTCTCGACCCGCTCGAGCCGCATGAACTCAAGGCGGACATCGCCCAACCCAAGGAGCCCTGAATGCCCGACGCCGATATCGACCGCCGCTACGACTATTCGCAGGCGTATCTTTCCGACATCCTGCGCTCGGTGAAAACCATCGCCATGGTGGGCGCGAGCGCCGACAAGACAAAATTCAGCTACGGCGTGCTGCGGGTGCTGCACGAAACGGGGTATGACATGATTCCCGTGAACCCGAACCGCAACCTCAAGGAAATCCGCGGTATCCCAGTTTACCATTCGCTCGAGGAGATCGACCGCCCGGTGGACATGGTCGAGGTCTTCCGCCCGAAGGAAGAGTTCTACGGCATCGCCGAGCAGGCCATCGCCATCGGCGCCAAGGTGCTCTGGGGGCAGATCGGCGTTTATGACGACCGCGCCGCGAAGCTGGCCGAGGAGGCGGGCCTCAAGGTGGTGATGGACCGCTGCCCCAAGATCGAGCTTTTCCGCCCGTTCTGGAAGCCTCGGCTCGACCTCGCGATCTGAGCACCGGGCATGCCGGGAGATCTGCGCCGCGCATCTCCCGGCTGCCGTCCCCGCGCGGGCAGATGGCTCAACCGGCGCAGCGCGCGAGCTGGCCACGCATCAGGGCCGCCTCTTCCGCGCCGATCGCGCGGGCGATGTCCTGCTGGCGGGTGAGCGCCACGAAACCGTCGGCGGGGTTCGTCTGCAGCCAGGTGCTAACCGTGATCGGCGGCGGCGTGGCCGTCGTGTAACACCCGCCCACCACGCTCACGGCCAGCGTTCCCTCGCCTTCCGTTCCTCCCTCCCGGAGCGCCCGGATCTCGCGCTGAAGCGCGGCGATGCGCGGAACGTCTTCGGGAGCGATTTGGGCGATGTAGATGGCCTCGCCAGGCGTATTCGGGGCGGGTCCTTCGCCCTGCGCGCGGCGGATCTCCAGATCGGCGCGCTCTTCCAGCTGCACCACCTGCGCCGCCGATCCGCCGCGAAAGGCAAGGCGGAACTCGGCATCGCCATCTTCAAGCCGCAGCCCCTCCGGCACGCCCACCGCAACGGCGATCTCGGAAGGCGGCGTGGCGAGAGGATCAAGCCGCGAGGCGGCAATCAGGCCTGCGGGGTCAAGCGCGCTGCAGGCCGAAAGCAGGCTCGCGAGCGAAAGAACGGCAGCAAGCTGCCCGGAGGAAAGCGTGGTCATGAGGTCACCTATTGCATGATTCGATTTTATTATTTAATGTAAAACATGAATCTATTGGCAGGAAAAGTGAAATGATAGATCCCGCGAAAACCCTTCTCGCCGCGCGCCGGCTTGAGCTTGTGATGACGGTGGGGCTGGTGTTGCTATCGGCCCTCGCGCTCGTTGGCGCGGGGCTGAGCCTCACCGCTCCCGACAGGATCGGCGAAAGCCTTGCCCTGCAGGGCGGCTATGGCGGCGCGCCGCTTGCGCCCTGGCAGAACTGGGCGCTGATTGGCGTGATGGCGGTGCATCTCGCGCTCTGGGTCGCCCTTTTCGCGCTGGCGCGGCAGCTCTTCGGGCGACTGGCACAAGGCCTTCCCGCCGAGGCCGCATCAAGCGCGCGCCATGTGGCAGCCCTGCTCTGGGTAATGCTGTTCTGGGGGATCGCGTCGCAGGCCCTCGCTTCGGTGGCGGCAACCTGGGGCTATCCCGAGGGCGAGCGCGCTGTCAGTATCGCGCTCGGAACGCCGCAGGTCTCCGTGGCCTTCTCGGCGCTGGTGGCGAGCTTCATGGCCCGCGCCTTCGCGCTGGGTGCGGACTTGTGGCAAGATCATCAGGAGGTGATCTGAAATGCCGATCGTGGTTCGGCTCGACGTGATGCTGGCGCGGCGCAAGATGACATCGCGCGATCTCGCCGCGCGCATCGGGATTTCAGAGCAGAATCTCTCGCTCCTGCGCTCGGGCAAGGTGCGTGGCGTGCGGTTCAACACGCTCGAGGCCATTTGCCGCGAGCTTCAATGCCAGCCCGGCGACCTGCTGGAATTCGAGGAGGATGCGGAGGGCGCCTGACGGGCTTGCGCGGCTCAGGCCGCCGGAAACCTTCCTGTCGCGGCCTCGAAGGCCAGCCCCGCGTCGAAGACGGATTGATCGTCGAAAGGCCTGCCCACGATCTGGATGCCGGTGGGCACACCGCTCGCGGCGCGGCCAGCGGGCACCGCGAGCACCGGGCGCGTGCTCAGGATGTTGAAGGCCGGCGTCATCAGCCAGCCGAGAAACGGGTCAACCGGCCTGCCGTTGATGTCGAGGCTGTCGGTCGCGTGATCGAAGGCGGCGGGCACCGAGGGCAGCGCGGTGGTGGGGCAGATGAAAAGGTCGAACCCTTCCATCATCCGCCCGAAGGCGGCGCCCGCCGCGGCTTCCGCCTCTAAGCCGCGCAGGTGGTCTTGCGGAGTGATGCTGCGCGAGGCTTCCGCGAAAGCGCGGGCGTAGGGCGTCATCGTCTCTTCGCGGCCGGCCATGTCTGCGGCGATGGAGGCGCCGAAGAAATGGGCCAGATGGATAAAGGCCGCCTCCTGCAGCGACACCGTCCACGGCAGGGCGACCTCCTCCACCTCGCAGCCCATTTGCCGGAAGAGATCGAGCGCGGCTGCCATGTTGCGGCGCACGTCGCCATCCACCTCATGGAAACCCAGATCGAACGAGGCCGCGATGCGCCAGCCCCTTAGTTCAGGCATCGCGGTGGAAAGCGGCGGCACGGCAGGCAGGCTGGTGATGTCTTCGGGATGCGGCCCCGCCAGCACGGTCTGCAAGAGCGCGGCATCCGCCACGCTTCGCGCCATCGGTCCGGCGTGGCAGTAGCGGTCGAGGTTGAAGGGCGGGTCCATCGGCACGCGGCCATGGGGCGGCTTGTAGCCCACAACGCCGCAGCAAGAGGCCGGGATGCGGATCGAGCCTGCGATATCGGAGCCGGTGGCCAGCGAGGTGCTCCCCGCCGCGAGGCTGGCGCCGCTGCCGCCCGAGGAGCCGCCGGGCGAATAGGCCGGGTTATGCGGGTTGCGGGAGACCCCCCAGAGGCGCGTATGGCAGGTGGCCGCGCAGGAAAACTCGGGCGTGGCGGTGCGGGCATGAACGATGGCGCCTGCCGCCAGCACACGGGAATTAGCGAAGGAGGAGCGCCGGCCCACATGATCGCGGTAAGCGAGCGCGCCCATCGAGTTTGGCATCCCCTCGATCTCGCCCGAATCCTTCACCGCCACGGGCAACCCGGCCAATGCCCCGAATGTCTCCGCATTGCCCTGCATGAAGGCGCGCTCGGCGTCGCGCGCCGCCTCCATCGCGGTATCGAAGTGGGTGTAGGTGAAGGCGTTGATCTCGGGCTCGGTCGCCTCTGCCCGGCGGATCACCGCCTCCATCAATTCCACGGGAGACAGCTTGCGCGCCCGAAACATCGCGGCGGCGGTGACGGCGCCGAGCGCGCAAAGCTCGGCCTCGCTCATGGAAGCGCAATGTCTTGAGGCGCGGCTAAGCCGTGCTGCGCGGTCACCGCCGCGATGCTTTCGGCGAGCACGCGGGCGATGCGGTCGAGTTCCTCCAACGAAATGGTATAGGGCGGGCTGATCGCCACCACGTTGCCGATGGCGCGGAAGAAGACACCACGCGCCGCCGCCTCGGCGGCCACCGCCGCGCCGAGGCCCTCCTCGCCTCCCTCGCGCCCAAGCTCGACCGCGCCGAGCAGGCCCTGCACGCGCAGTTCCGCCACCAGCGGATGCCCCGCGAGCGGCCCGATGCGCGCCAGAAGCGCCTCCGAGAGCGCACCCACATGGCGCTCGAGATCCATCTCCCGGTAGATCGCCAGAGTCTCCAGTGCCACCGCCGCGCCCACAGGGTGGCCACCATAGGTGAAACCATGCCCGAATAGGCCCAGATCATGTGCTTGCCGGGCGATGGTGTCGTGCACCCTGCCCGACATCGCCACGGCGGAGATCGGGAAGAACGAGGCCGAAAGCTGCTTGGCCATGGTCATCATGTCGGGCTCGATGCCGTAGGTCTGGCAGCCGAACCAGCGGCCAGTGCGCCCGAAACCGGTGATGATCTCGTCGGCGATGAGCAGGATGTCGTGCCGCGCGAGCACGTTCTGAATCTCGGCCCAGTAGCCTTCGGGCGGCATCAGCACGCCCCCTGCCCCCATCGCGGGCTCGCCGATGAAGGCGCCGATGGTGCCCGCATCCTCGGCCGTGATGAGCGCCTCGAGCTCGCGCGCGCGGCGTTTGGAAAAGGCGATCTGGCTCTCGCCCGGCTCGGCGTCGCGCAGGTAATGCGGGCGCCCGGTGCGCAGCACCTGCGCGGAGGGGATGTCGAAACCCTCGTGGCAATAGGACATGGCGGTGAGCGCCGCGCTCACGTTGCCCGAGCCATGATAGCCCCCCTCGCGGGCGATGATGCGCTTCTTGTCGGTCAGGCCCCGCGCGTTCTGGTAATATCGCACGAGCTTCGCGGCGGTCTCCACCGCGTCGGAGCCGGTGCAGCCATAGAGCACATGGGTGAGCGGGCTGGGCAGCAGGCCTGCCAGCGTCTCGGAGAGCCGGTTGGCAATGGCCGGCGTGCGCCCCATGAAGCTGTGGTAATAGCCCAGCGTCTCGTATTGCCCCTGCGCGGCGGCGGCGAGCCTCTCGTTGGTGAAGCCCAGCGAGGCGCACCAGAGGCCCGCGACCGCGTCTATATAGGTGTTGCCCTGTGCATCGGTCACCGTGCAGCCCTCGCCGCGCACGATCTCGAGCGGCGCGGTCTCTTGCGCGGCGCGCGGGTCGGTGAAGGGGTAGAGCTGGGCCATGGTGCACCTCCTCCTTGCGCGTTGCCACATGCCGAAAGATTTGACAAATTCAAAAAAGTCATCTCTTGCCAGAAGAATTGGAATGCAAAAGCCCCGGCTCCCCAACCTCAACGCGATGCGCGTCTTCGAAGTGGCCGCGCGGCACGAAAACTTCACCCGCGCGGGCGAGGAGCTCGGCCTTTCGCAATCGGCCGTGAGCAAGCATGTGGCCCATCTCGAGGCGGCGCTCGGGCAGCCGCTCTTTATCCGTCGGCACAAGGCGATCAGCCTCTCGGCCTACGGGCGCGAGGTGGCGCTGGCGGCGCGCGGTGCCTTCGCGCAGCTCTCGGGGCGCCTTGCCAGCATCGACACCGGCCAGCCCGAGCAGATTACCTTCGCGGCAGATGCCGATTTCATCCAGCTCTGGCTGCTCGATCGGCTCTTCGCCTTCGAACGGCAAAACCCCGACCTGCGGATCTCGCTCGCCGCCGAGATCGCCGCCACCGAGCCACCTGCAACCGAGCATCACTGCGCGGTGATCTGGGGCACCGGCGGCTGGCAGGGCTGCCGTTTCGAGCTGCTCTTCGCCAACCAGCTCTTTCCGGTGGCGGCGCCGGGCTATTTCGATCACCTCGGGCGGCCGCCCCGCATGGCGGATCTCACCAAGGACATGCTGATCCACGATCGCACCACCTCCTGGTGGTCGTCCTTTCTGGCCGCCGAGGGGCTCACCGATTTCGACCCCGAGGCGGGGCGCGTCTACAACCAGACCTCCTTCTGCCTCGAGGCTGCCGCGCAGGGCATGGGCGTGACCATCGGCGACGAGGTCACCACGCGGCCCTATCTCGAGGCCGGGCGTCTCACCTGCCCCTTCCCCGCCCGTATCGCCTCGCCCAACGCCTATTACCTCGTCTACCCCGCCGCCGTGGCGGTTGACGGCGCACTGGCGCGCTTCTCGGAATGGCTGAAGACCGAGGCACTGGCGCACCGGGCGTGGTATTCCGCCTTCTGGGCGGAGCAGGACGCGGGCGCAAGGAGAGATGCTCGTGATCGTCCCCGGCCTAGAGCAGGGGCTTGGTGAGCATCAGCCAGAGAATGCCGAGCACGGCGGCGAATGCCGGCACCCCGCAGGCAAACCAGAGGCGGAAAAGCCGGTGATATTGCGCCGGCAACGGCGTGCCGGCATCGCGCGCGGCGATGGCAAGCGCGCGCATCCGCACCTGCATCCACACGACCGGTAGCCAGAAGAGCCCCACCATCACGTAGAGCGCGAGCGCCCATGCGACCCAGCCCTGAAAGATGGGCCATCCGGCCGCGCGCGCGAGCAAGAAGCCGGTGACGGGCTGCGCGATCACCGCCGTGGCGGTGAAGACGGTATCGGCCAGAACCACGGTGCCTGCAACATGGGCCACGAGGCGCGGATCACCGCTGCGATGCGCCATCAGCATGAAGAACGCGATCCCTGCCCCGGTGCCAAGCAACACGGTCGCACCGATCACATGAAGAAAGAGCAGAACCTCGTAGCTCATCGCTCCTCCAGCAGCAGCCACACCAAGAGCGCCAAAGCGATGCCGGGAAAGACCTTCACCATCGGCCCTAGCGGATCGGCCCAGAGATCCGGCGCCACGAAGAGCGCGCCAAGCATATAGGCGGCGGAGAGCCCCACCATGCCGAGCGCCGCCCCACGCGCCCAAGGCCGCCACAGGATCGCGACGCCGAGGGCGATATCGGCCAGCGCACCGCCCAGCACCACCGGCCCCGCGAGCGCCTCGGGCAGGCCCCGCTCCGTCAGCAGCTCCATCGCGCGCGGCGGATCGAAGAGGGTTATCAAGCCGGAGAGCGCCCAGAAGAGTGCCAGCGTGGCGATGGCGAACGGCAGGGCGAAATAGGCGCGCGCGAAAAGCCGTTCCTGCCGGGTTGCGGGCAGGCGCGCGAGCGTCTCGCCCAACGACCGGCAGGGCGCGCCGCCGGCGGCGGCCCAAGCGCCCGGATCGCCGCGAATACCCTCCGCAAGCGCCTGCAACGCTGTGCTGCGCAGCGGCGAGCGCCAGCCCAGATGCCCGAGCAGGTCGGCGCCCAGCCCAAACGCCCGCAACACCAGAGCGGGAAGGCCCGGGCGCGCGCGGGGGCAAGCCCAGCCCTGCCAGCGGCGTATCTCCTCCAGCAACTCCGGAAAGGCGCGGCTCTCCGCCTCGGTCAGGTCCGCGACCGTGCCCGAGGGCACCTCGCCCCGCGCCGCCGCCAGAACGGCGGAGGCCACGTCATCCACATGCACGGTCTGTACCTCCGCGTCGGGCAGGAGGCGTGGGAGCACCAGCGGCAGGGCCGCCGCGGCGCGCAACAACGCCGTGCCACCGTAGGCCTCGGGCGAGAGCACCAGCGTGGGCCGCAGGATCACCCATTCCGCCGCGCTCTGCGCAAGGATCGCATCGCCCCGCGCCTTCGTGCGGAAGAACGCGGTGGAGGCCTCGGCACGGGCCCCTGCGGCGGAAATCTGGATAATGCGCACTGGTCGCCCGCCCACCGCCTCGACAAGCCGAGAAAGCGCCGTCACATGGATCGCCTCCAGATCGTCGCGCGCCCCGTCCTGCAGGGCGCCTGCGGCATTCACCACCACATCGGCCCCCGCCAGCAGGGCGCGCCAACCGTCCGGCGGCATGGCGGCGATATCGCATATCTCCCAGCGGGCAGAGGCATCCGAGGTCATCGCCGCGCGGCGCGAGCGCCCGACCCCGACCACCTCGAAGCCGCCGCGGGAGAGCGCCCGCATGCAGGCCGAGCCGATGAGGCCGTAACCGCCCAGAACAACCGCCTTCGCCACGAGCCCCTCCACCTTCGCACTGAGGTGCAACCGGGCCGCGCGCCTGGGAAGCGCAGCCGGACGGCACCGTGGCCGATCTTTCACGCCTTCGGAGCGTTCCACAAGGGCCGCACGCCGCCAGAGTTCCCCGTCATGCGGCTTCCCTGAGACAAATGGCACGGGTTTGCACGGCCAAGTGAGACGCACGACACAGGCCGCGCCCCCTGCCCCGTCCAGGCGCCTTCACACGTCGGACAAGGGAGACAGCGAGATGCAAGACGAGATCGACGCCTTCATCGCCGAGGCGCTGACCACCATCGCCGAAGCCAGCAAGGACCTCGTCGCCGTGGTGCAGACCGGTTCCACGCAATGGGTCTTGGCCTACACAGACGATGGCGAACGGCACCTCACGCCGGACAGGCCGTTCCTGTTCCAGACGCAGAGGGACTACGAAACATTCCACGCAGACGGCGTCGTTGCCTTGGGCGACCAAGAGGGCGCGCCCCTCCACAGAAAACACCGATACAGAAAACACCGATACAGACGATCTGCTCAACGCGCTGACGCATCCCGGAACTGAACATGTGTTCGACCCGGCAGACCACGGAAGCGCGCCATGAAAGCGAGCAGGCGGCGCGAGGTGCCGCGCGAGAGGCCCCGACATGGCCGTTCGGTGGCGCAAGAGGGTGGCGTCCCGCCGCCCCTGTGCTAAGCCTCGGGCGACACCCCGACGAGGCCCCCAAATGATCAGCGAAGACATTCTCGAGACCGCGCATATGCTCGCCGACGCCGCGGGCCCGATTGCCCGCGAGGTGTGGTTCGGCACCGGGGCCACCGGCTACAAGCCCGATGGCAGCGCGCTCACCCGCGCCGATACCGAGATCGAGGCGCGCCTGCGCGAGATCGTCCGCGCGCGCCACCCCGATCACGGTATCCTCGGCGAGGAAGAAGGGGCCGAGGGCCTCGACCGCGAGGCTGTCTGGGTGATCGACCCGATTGACGGTACCCGGCAATTCGGGGCGCGGCTGATGAATTTCGGCGTGCTGGTGGCCTTCTGCGAGGCGGGCCAGCCCGTGCTGGGGCTCATTGACCAACCCCTCGCCGGGGCGCGCTGCCTCGGGGTGGCCGGGCGCGGCACCAAGCTCAATGGCCGGCCCGTCGAGAGCCGCAGGGAGGCCACGCTCGGCGATGCGGTCGTTGCGCTCGCCAACCCGCGCTCCTTCGGCCCCGAAGAGCGGGAGGGCTACGAGGCGCTCGCGAAGGCCGGGCGGATGCATGTCTTCGACGGCGGCTGCCTCGCCTATGCGGCGCTCGCACGCGGCATGGTGGATCTCTGCCTCAATGGCGGCGATCTCGACGCGATCGACATCTGCGCGCTGGTGCCGGTGGTCGAGGGTGCAGGTGGCGCGATCAGCGATTGGCGGGGAGCACCGCTCACCCTCGCCTCCTCCGGGGCCATCCTCGCGGCCGCCACCCCGGGGCTGCATGCCCGCGCACTCGATCTCATCACCCGCACCAGCCCCGTCTGGGTGCCCTGAAGCCGCGCGCCGGGCGCTCTTGCAGATCCGCGCGCCGGGTGGTTCATAGGGCCATGGTCCATTCCGCCGTCACCCTCGCGCTCGTGCTCATGGGCGCGGTCTCGGGGTTGGGCGCCGAGGCGCTCGGCCTGCCGCTGCCCTTCATGCTGGGCCCGATTGCCGCGGCGGGCACGATCGCCACGGTGCTGCCCGGGAGGCTGCCTGCAGGATATGCCTTCCCGCATTGGCTGCGGCTCGTCTTCATCACCGTGATCGGCCTGATGATCGGCGCGCAGGTTACGCCCGAGCTCTTCAGCGCGATGCGGCAACTAGCGCTGAGCTTCGCCGCGCTTACCCTCTTCGTGGGGCTCTGCTTCGCCTTCAATTACTGGGTGTTCCGCAGACTCGGCCGCTATGACCGGGTCACCGCCTTCTATTGCAGCTCTCCCGGCGGGCTCTTCGAATCGCTCGCGCTCGGCGAGGCGGCGGGCGGCGACGTGGCCCGGCTCACGCTCCAGCAATTCCTGCGGATCATCCTCGTGGTCACCACGCTGCCCGTCGGCCTCTCGCTCTGGCTGGGCATGCCGGTGGGCAGCTCCGGCGGGGTCACGCTGGCCGTTCATGCCGTGCCGTGGACGGAGCTGCCTCTCATCGCCCTGGCCGGCGCGGCGGGGGTGGGCCTCGGCAAGGGCCTACGGCTTCCCGCGGGGCAACTCACCGGGCCGATGGCGGTGGCCGCCGCGCTCTCGCTCACCGGGCTCTTCCATATCGACATGCCCCAATGGCTCGTGAACGTGGCACAGGTAATCATCGGCACCGCGCTCGGCATGCGCTTCACCGGGCTCACCCGGGCGCTGATGCTGCGCGGCGCGGGGCTCTCGGCGCTTTCGGTGGCGGGGATGATGACCTTCGCGGCGGGTTTTGCCGCCCTGCTCGTGCCGCTCACCGGCGAGCATTTCGACGTGCTGCTCATCAGCTTCGCGCCCGGGGGCGTGACCGAGATGGCACTGGTGGCGCTCAGCCTGCAATCCAACCCTGCGCTGGTTACGCTGCACCACATCTACCGCATTCTCGCCACGGTGGTCGCGCTTGTCGCCACCGCGCGATGGCTGAAGCGCGGGCTTTGACAGCAAGGCACGAAGCGGGTATCTGAACACCTGTTCATTTCCCGAAGCGAGGAACCCGCCATGCGCATCGACGACACCGCCGCCATCATCACCGGGGGCGCCTCAGGCCTCGGCGAAGCCACTGCCCGCCATTTCCGCGAGAAGGGCGCTCAGGTGACGATCCTCGACCGCGACAGCACGCGCGGCCCGCAGGTGGCCGAGGAGATCGGCGCCACCTTCGCGGAGACGGATGTGACCAGCGAAGCCTCCGTGGCACAGGCCGTATCGGCCGCGGTCGCGGCGATGGGCAAGATCACCTGCGCGGTCAATTGCGCGGGCATCGCCACCGGCGCCAAGACGCTCGGCAAGGACGGCCCGCACGATCTTGCCGCCTTCCAGCGCACCATCGACATCAACCTCGTGGGCAGCTTCAACGTGGCGCGGCTCGCGGCGGCCGAGATCGCCAAGTGCCCGCCGTCGGAAGACGGGCTGCGCGGCGTCATCATCAACACCGCCTCCATCGCCGCCTTCGACGGCCAGAAGGGCCAGGCGGCCTACGCGGCCTCCAAGGGCGGCATCGTGGGGCTGTCGCTGCCGATGGCGCGCGACCTGGCGCGCGAGGGCATCCGGGTGATGGCGATCGCGCCGGGCATCATCCTCACGCCGATGCTGATGGGCCTGCCGCAAGAGGTGCAGGACCAGCTCGCGCAGGATGTGACCTGCCCGAAGCGGCTCGGGCGGCCGGCGGAATATGCCTCGCTCGCCCGGTTCATCGTGGAATGCGATTACCTCAACGGAGAGGTCATCCGCCTCGACGGCGCGCTGCGGATGCAATAGCGCCAGGACGGGCCGAAACCCGCGTCGGTATCATGTCGGTATGACGTCGGTATCCTGTCGGTATCGTATCGGGGCGCGGGCCGGGCTCAGTCGGCCTTGCCCGGCTCCGCCTCCGTGTCGCCGCCCGGTTCGCTGGTGGTCTCGCCACCCGTTTCCCCGGATGCGGCCTCGCCCTCGATCTGGTCGGCCAGCGACTCGGCGCGGGCCGCGAGCTCGGCCAGAGCATCGGCCACGCCCTCGGGCAGCACCGGCACTTCCACAGTCTTCGGCTCCGGCTGGGGCGCGTTGCGCAGCTGGTCGAGCTCGGCCTCCTTCTCCAGCATCTTGTCTTCCGCCTCGCGCAGCCTGTCCTGCACGCCGGCCGTCTTGTCGGCCAGCATGAGCCCCGCCATCAGCAGCATCCGCGCCTCGGGGATGCGCCCGATCTGCGCGGTCAGCGCCGAGGCCTCCTCGTCCAGCATCTTGGCGGCGAAGCGCAGGTAATGCTCCTCGCCCTCCTGGCAGGCCACCTCGAAGCGGCGCCCCCCGATCTCGATCTCGATTTCCGGCATCACTCGGCCTCCGGGTTGCTGTCGGCCTGCCCGCGCGCGGCCGCGGTTTCCACCGCGCGGCCCAGCTCCGAAAGCAGCGCCTCGATCTCGGCGCGATCGGCCGCGCGGGTGGCGCGCAGCCCCTCGAGCTCGGCCATCATCGACTTGTTGATCAGATGCGCCTCCGCCACGCCCGCCTCGCAGGCCTCGCGGAGCTTCGCGTTGTTCTCGCGGAGCTGCTCGTTGGCGGCGCGCAGCGACTGAAGGTCGCCATCGAGCTTCGCCACGGCCTCCGCCGCCTCCTTGCGGGCTTCCTCGACCTGAATCTCCAGCGCCTCGCGGCGCGCGCGCTGCGCCCGAACCCGCTCCTTGAGCTGCTCGCAGGCCAGCCTCTCATCGTCGAGCGCCTGGCGCAACTGGGCCACTTCGCCCGCATCCGCGCCGCCCGCTTGCCGGCCCTCCAGCCCCTTGCCGATCCGGTCCAGCGCCGACGCCAACCGGTCCTGCAACTCCTCAATCTGGCTCATCTCGCCGTCCCCTGTGCTCTTTGAAGCTCGTCTTTTTGGCCCGCCCGCGAATCGCCGGGCGAAGAATGCCTCGCAAGTCTACCTAATCGAATGAAAAAAGGCTCCCCCTCAGATTCCGGGGCAAGATGCCCGCTTGATCTTTGACCCGGGGCTGTTATGCAGCGCCTCGACCGCCGCTTTTCAAGGATGCCCGCCCGTGGATATCGCCGCCCTCCGTTCCGCTCACCCCGACCACTGGATGAAAGCCGCCGCCATCCGCGCCCTGACGCTCGATGCCGTGCATGCCGCCAATTCCGGCCATTCGGGCATGCCCATGGGCATGGCCGACGTGGCGACGGTGCTGTTCGAGAACCACCTCAAGTTCGACGCCGCCGCGCCCGACTGGCCCGATCGCGACCGCTTCATTCTCTCGGCGGGCCACGGCTCGATGCTGCTCTATTCGCTGCTCTACCTCACCGGCTACGAGGGCATGGATCTCGACCAGATCCGCAATTTCCGCCAATGGGGCGCGCTCACGGCGGGGCATCCGGAGAACTTCCTGCATGCGGGGATCGAAACCACCACCGGCCCGCTCGGGCAGGGGATTTCCAATGCCGTGGGCTTCGCGATGGCCGAGGAGCTGCTGCGGGCGCGCTTCGGGCGCAAGCTGGTCGATCACCATACCTATGTCATCGCCGGCGACGGCTGCCTGATGGAAGGCGTGAGCCAGGAGGCGATCACGCTGGCCGGGCGGCACCAGCTTTCGAGGCTGATCGTGCTCTGGGACAACAACAACATCACCATCGACGGCACGGTGGACCTCGCCGACCGCACCAACCAGCCGATGCGCTTCCGCGCCGCGGGCTGGCAGGTGCTCGAGATCGACGGGCACGACCCCGAGGCGATCGACGCCGCGCTGACCAAGGCCAAGGCCAGCCGCAAGCCCACCATGATCGCCTGCAAGACGCATATCGCGCTCGGCCATGCCGCGCAGGACACCTCCAAGGGCCACGGCGCGCTCACTGACCCGGCCCAGCTGCAGGCCGCCAAAGAGGCCTATGGCTGGACGGGCGGCCCCTTCGAGGTGCCCGCCGAAATCAAGGCCCAGTGGGAAGAGATCGGCCGCCGCGGCGCGGCCACGCGCGCCGACTGGGAAAGCGCCCTCGCCGCCGCAACCGACCGCCGCCGCGCCGAATTCGAGCGCGTGATGGCCGGCACCGCGCCGAGAAAGCTCTCTGCCCGCATCAAGGCGTTGAAGAAACAGGTGAGCGAGGAGGCGCCCAAGGTCGCCACCCGCAAGTCGAGCGAGATGGTGCTCGAGGTCGTCAACCCGATCATGCCCGAGACCGTGGGCGGCTCGGCCGATCTCTCCGGCTCCAACAACACCCGCTCGGGCGACATGAGCGTCTTCGACACCGGCAACCGCAAGGGCCGCTACATCCATTACGGCGTGCGCGAGCATGGCATGGCCGCGGCGATGAACGGCATGGCCCTGCATGGCGGCATAAGGCCTTACGGCGGCACCTTCATGTGCTTCACCGATTACGCCCGCCCTGCGATGCGGCTGGCCGCGCTGATGAAGGTGCCCACCGTCTTCGTGATGACCCATGACAGCATCGGGCTTGGCGAGGACGGCCCCACCCACCAGCCGGTAGAGCATCTGGCGATCAGCCGGGCCACGCCCAACACCTACGTCTTCCGCCCCTGCGACACGGTGGAGACGGCCGAGGCCTGGGAGATCGCGCTGAGATCCGAGAGCACGCCCTCGGTGCTTTCGCTCACGCGCCAGTCGGTGCCCACGCTCCGGCGCGAGCACATGCAGAAGAACCTCACCGCGCAGGGCGCCTACATCCTCGCCGAGGCGGAGGGCAAGCTGCAGGCGGTGCTGCTGGCCACCGGCTCGGAAGTGCATCTCGCGATGCAGGCCCGCGAGACGCTGCAGGCGGCGGGCATCGGCACGCGCGTGGTTTCAATGCCCTGTTTCGAGCTCTTCACGGAGCAGGACGAGGCCTATCGCCGCCGCGTGCTGGGCCGGGGCAACGTGGTGCGCGTGGGCGTCGAAGCCGCCGTGCGCCAGGGCTGGGACAGGTGGCTCATGGGCGATGGCGGCCGCGCCGCGAAGGCCGGCTTCATCGGGATGGAGAGCTTCGGCGCCTCGGCCCCGGCGGAGGTGCTCTTCGAGAAGTTCGGGATCACGGCAGAGGCGATCTGCGACAAGGTGAAATCGCTGCTCTGAGGCGCGGAGGGGCCGCGCCTGCCAACGGGCGACCCGTGCACGGCGCTCCGGGCGCGGGCTCAGTGCGCGCCGGTCTTGCCTGAGACGGCCGAGATCAGCGGGCCCACGATGCGCGTCGCGATGGGGATCAGCAGAAAGCCGACAACGAGCCCGAACACCCCGTCGAGCGCGGCGGTCACGCCCCATTTCGCCGCGCCCGGCGCTTGCGGCAGGGCCTGCGCGGCCGCCTCCGCCGCGAGCTTGATCGTGTGGCCCGGCTCGGCGATGTGATATTCGTGGAACCCGTGGAGCAGGATCGAGCCGCCCACCCAGAGCATCGCCGCCGTGCCCACGACGGACAGCACCTTGAGCAGCACCGGCATGAACTTGACGAGCCCCCGCCCGAGGCCGCGCCCGAGGCCCGTGCGGCCTGTCTTGGCGAGGTAGAGCCCCGCATCGTCCATCTTCACGATGAGCGCCACCGAGCCGTAGACCGCCACCGTCACCATCAGGCCCACCGCGGCCAGGGTCGCGCCCTGCATCCACGGGTTGGGCGCCTCGATGGCGGCGAGCGCGATCGTCATGATCTCGGCGGAAAGGATGAAA
>JAVKDQ010000048.1:0-54187 GCA_040222155.1 Roseovarius sp. | reverse complement strand
AGATCCGAGCGATGCGCTGGCGGTGACGTATCGACGTGCCGGGGGGCGCCCCGTCGATGGCGCGGCGGGCTTCGCCCTTTATTACGCGCCGGGTGCTCAGCACCAACGTCCGCGTCAGGTTGCTTGCGCCACCCATTCCGCAAATACGCAATCACGCCCCGGCCTCAGCCGATCTTTCCGCGCGGCCCCTCGCCTACCTGACCGCGATGCAGGAGCAGATGGTCGAGCAGCACGCAGGCCATCATCGCCTCTCCCACGGGCACGGCGCGGATACCCACGCAAGGATCGTGCCGGCCCTTGGTCACGACTTCGGTCGGTGTGCCATCCATTCGGATCGAGCGGCGGGGCGTCAGGATCGACGATGTCGGTTTCACCGCGAAGCGCAGCACGATCTCCTGCCCTGTGGAAATACCGCCAAGGATGCCGCCCGCGTGGTTAGAGGAATATTCTGGGCCATTCTCGCCCATGAAGATCTCATCGGCATTCTCGGTGCCGGTAAGGCGCGCCGAAGCCATGCCCTCGCCGATCTCCACGCCCTTCACGGCGTTGATCGACATCATCGCAGCGGCCAGATCGGTGTCGAGCTTGCCGTAAACCGGCGCGCCAAGGCCCGGCGGCACGCCGCGCGCGACAACCTCGATCTCTGCACCCACGGAGTTCTGCGCCTTGCGGATCTTCTGCAGGTAGGCCTCCCATGCGGGCAGCGCCTGCCTGTCAGGCATCCAGAAATCGTTGCCGTCGATCGCCTGCCAGTCGAAGCGCGCGCGGTCGATCTCCATCTCGCCCATGCGGGTCATGTAACCCTTGATCTCGAGCCCCGGCACAAGCTCGGCCAGCGCCGCACGGGCCACGCCGCCCGCCGCGACCCGCGCCGCCGTCTCGCGCGCCGAGGAGCGCCCGCCACCGCGATAATCGCGGATGCCGTATTTCAGGTGATAGGTGATATCCGCATGGCCGGGCCGGAAGGTTTGCGCGATCTCACCGTAATCCTTCGAGCGCTGGTCGGTGTTCTCGATCATGAGCTGGATCGGCGTACCGGTGCTCTGCCCATCGAAGACCCCCGATAGGATGCGCACGGCATCGGGCTCCTTGCGCTGGGTCGTGTGCTTCGATTGCCCCGGGCGGCGCTTGTCGAGCCAGTGCTGCAGCGCGGCCTCGTTGACGGGCACGCCCGGCGGGCAGCCATCCACCGTGGCGCCAAGGGCCGGCCCGTGGCTTTCGCCCCAGGTAGTGACACGGAAGAGATGACCGAACGAATTGAGGCTCATGGGCGCGCTCCTTTGCCCGCCTGACTTAGCCGTGCCACGGTCGCGCCTCAAGCCATTTCGCGCCCGTTTGCCCTGAGGATGCGGCTTGAGCGAATGTCGGAATCAGACCTTTTCGCGTCGCAGGGGTTACAGGTCTTGGCGCGGTTCAATCGCATTCTCGAACGCGGCCCGAGTGGGGCAAACGCGCCTGCATAGCCAATTTCCTTTTGCCTCGAGAGCAGGCTTCTTTAAACTCGACAGTGGATCACGCCCTTTTGCGGGGGCAACAAGACCACAATACAGGGAGACAGACATGACACATGAGAAGATGACCGACGAGGTTCGCCCGGTCGTCAGGCAACTGGCCGAAGACGCAAAGGCAGGCAAGATCGACCGCCGCGAGTTCCTCGCGATGGCCAGCACCTTCGGCGCGAGCGCCACGGCGGCCTATGGCCTGCTCGGCATGGCCGCGCCTGCGCGCGCGCAAACCGAGGGCAAAAAGGGCGGCATCCTGCGCGTGGCCTGCCGCGTCCTCGAAATCACCGATCCGCGCAAGTTCGCATGGACCGAGCCGGGCAACATCTCGCGCCAGTTCTGTGAGCCGCTGGTGCGCTGGGATACCGATTACACGTTCAAGCCCATGCTGCTGGAAAGCTGGGAAGTATCCGACGACGCGATGACCTACACGCTCAACGTCCGCCAAGGCGTGACGTGGAACAACGGCGACACCTTCGATGCCGATGACGTGATTCACAACCTTAACCGCTGGTGCGACAAGTCGGCGGAAGGCAACTCGATGGCCTCGCGGATGTCGACCATCATCGACCCCGATACCGGTAAGGCACTCGACGGCGCGATCGAGCGGGTGGACGACTACACCGTGCGCCTCAACCTGCCGCGCCCGGATATCTCGCTCATCGCGGGCATGTCGGATTACCCGGGCCTGATCGTGCATCGCAGCTTCGGCAATGACGGCGACCTTGCCAAAACCCCAATTGGCACCGGCCCGTTCGAGCTTGTCTCCATCGATATCGGAACCGGCGCGGAAGTGAAGCGCCGCGAGAATGGCAGCTGGTGGGGTGGCGAGGTCTATCTCGACGGCATCCGCTTCATCGACTTCGGGACTGACGGTGCGGCCATCGTTGCGGCCTTCGATGGTGGAGAGATCCACGTCAACGACGAAACCACCTCGGATTTCATCGACACGCTCGATGGGCTGGGCCTCGTAAAGCAATCCAAGCCCACCGCCAATACCATCGTTGCGCGGATGCGGATGGATACCGAGCCCTATACCAGCAATGAACTGCGCAACGCCGTGCAATTGGCCGTGGATAACGCCATCACCCTGCAACTCGGCATCAACGGCGACGGCATCCCGGCGGAAAACCACCACGTGGCGCCCTTCCATCCGGAATATGCCGAGATTCCGAAGATCGCGCCCGATCCGGCAGCGGCCTTCGCCATGGCGCAGGAAGCCGGCCACGCGGAGACCGAGCTGGAGCTCATCTCGATCGATGGCGACTGGCGCACGGTGACCACCGACGCAATCGGCGCTCAACTGCGCGAAGCGGGCTTCAACATCAAGCGCACGGTGATCCCGGGCTCGTCCTTCTGGAACGACTGGACGAAATACCCCTTCTCCACCACCAACTGGGGCCCGCGCCCGCTGGGTGTGCAGGTGCTGGGCCTCGCCTACAAGTCGGGCGAAGCGTGGAACGAGAGCGGCCATAGCGACCCCGAGTTCGACGCGCTGCTGGCCGAGGCCGTGGGCATCTTCGACGCCGACAAGCGCCGGGAATATTCCGCCAAGCTGCAGACCATCCTGCAGAGCAACGGTGTGATCATCCAGCCGTTCTGGCGCAACCAGACGATGCATCACGTGGAAGAGGTGAAGAACCACGACGTTCACCAGTTCCGTGAAATGCATTTCGAGGATGTCTGGCTCGACGCCTGAGGCCACAAGGCTCGACGCGATCCGGCCTTTTGCCTGAAAACACCGGCGGCGCCACACGCGCCGCCGGTTTCATTTTGGCCGTGCCCTGCCTTGGAACCGGGCATCAAGATCGTCGATTCACGCTGAAAGTCGGGAAAAGAAAGCGATTCGGGCTCAAGCGAATCACTTGTTGTTGACCGATTCGAATCGATTCGCCTATACCTCTTATGAGGGCATTCCGTGCCGAAGCGAGTTGCTGGGCACGAAACACAACGGGAGAACGGCGTGCAACAACAGCCGGTCGCGATCACATCAGATTTGACAGGCCAGGCGCCCGGCGCATCGTGCAACCGCGTGTCGAAAACGCCCGATTCTTTCAGCGAGACACAACCTTCAGGGGTGCCGCTGCGCATCTCCGCCAAGAACGGGCTCTGACCCGAGGGCGCATATTCCGGACAACGTGGCAGGAATGATCGAGGGGCCGAACCAACGGCCTCCTTTCATTTTGACGGTCACTCCGGCGTGACCCCTGCCTAGATCGCAACAGGCGCACGGCTCGCCCTGTTGGGCTTGTCATCATACATTCGCTTGTCTGCAAGGCGCCGCAATGCCTCGTAACTGTCTGCTTCGCGCGGCGTGAAGGCCACGCCGATCGCCACGCCCAGCCGCAACTCGGCGGTCCTGCCCTTTCCATCGGCGATCTGGTAGGGCAGGCCCACCCGCGCGCGCAACCCGAGCACCATTTGCGGCCCGGCACCCGGGCTCAGGTCGGGCATCCAGAGTGCGAATTCATCGCCACCGATCCGCGCCGTGATCACCTTGCTCTGAGGCGGAAAGGTGAGCTTGCGCGAGACGGCCTTCAAAAGCAGGTCTCCCGTTTCGTGCCCATAGCGGTCGTTCACCGACTTGAAGTCATTGAGATCGACATAGACCAGCGCACCAAGGCGCCCGGGCCGTTCCGACAGGGCGCGCCGCACTCGCGCTTCGAGGGCGCGCAGGTTGTAAAGCCCGGTGAGTGGATCCGTCTCGCTCAGGTGCTTGAGGCGCAATGCCTCTTCGCGCAGCTCCCTGTGTCGCCGTCCGTCTTCCCGCAGGCGGCGGGCCATCTTCTTCTGGGTGTACTGGAGGTTGATGAACTTGCCGAGGATCGCGCTGGCATTATCGGCCACGAGGAGAACCAGGGCAGGATCGCCGTTTCGGGCGGCGCGCAGGAGCCGGCCATGAAAGATCATCGGCAATTGCCCGGGCAGCTCGAGCCTGAGAAGCCTTGGAATGTTCGAGCGGGTCATCGCGCGCAGGCGCTTCAGGCAGGGCTCCGCGGGCGTCGATAGCAGGTCTTGAAGGCGATCGGGATGACGGCGGCCGAGCAGGTTCTCGGCCTCGCGGTTGAGCCCGTAGATAAGCCCTCCGGTATCCACAACGAAAGCCGGATGCGGCAGGGCCTGCATGACAGCCTGCGCGCCCAGAAGGATGGCATCGGTTCTAACCGTAGAACTCATAGCCCTCGACCTGCCCATCGCTTTCGCCGGGCCTCTCCAGATCGATGATCACACGGCATCCGTCATGCCCGGTGGCGATGGCCTGTGCGACATGCACGCGCGCGAAGCCCAGAGCATCGGCCACGATCCGGCCGAAGACGTGGGTTGTCATCATGCAGAGCGAAGGATGCCCCTCGACCCGCTCGGCGAAGGGGCAGCGCGTATTGGTGAGTACGATCTGCCGTTCGTCGGCCCGTTCGATCTGGAAACAGCCGCCGATGCGATCTTTCAGATCGACGAGGACCTCGGCAATGGCGCGGGGCTCCTCGGGCAGGCCGTTGAGCACGTTGCCGTAGCGCTCCGAGAAATCCTCGCCGAGGCGGTCACCCACATGGCCCACGAAGGTGGAGGCCTCGACAACGCCGATCGTTTCCTCGAGCTCCGCCGCGAGGGTTACCGCCACATCGCCAAAGAACACCTTGGAATCGAGACCAAGCGGGAGCATCGAGATCTCCTGCGCATGGGGGAGCTTGCTTTGCATCGCATGGCCTTTCGGCGGAGAGGGTTACCGCCTGTGATGATTTCCCCGCCTGAGACCAGCTTGTGGGGAGAAGGATTAACAATGTGTTAACTTTTTTCGAGGCCCCTCCCACGCCGGCGGATCTCCGCCCTGCTCGCCAACGAAAGACGGCCCGGGCGAAGCACCCGGGCCGTCTTTCCTGTTTGACCTCTCAGGATGAGCTGGGTCTAGTGCAACTTCTTCTCGACATCGGCGATCGCCTCGTCGATCAGCTTGTTGCCTTGCGCAGCGGTGATCTGCTGGGCGACCACTTCCTTGGCAACCGCAACCGCCACGTTGACAGCGCGATCACGCACTTCCTTAACCGCGCTGGCCTCGGCAGAAGCGATCTGCTCTTCTGCGGCCTTCATGCGGCGGGCGATGGAAGTCTTGATGTCGTCCTTGGCCTTCTCAGCGGCCTCGGCGGCTTCCATCTTGGCGTGGGCCACGATGCGGTCGGCCTGCTCCTGCACTTCCTTCTGCTTGCGCTCATAGGAGGCCAGCAAGGCCTGCGCTTCCTCGCGAATGGCGCGGGCCTCGTCGAGCTCCGACTTGATGCCCTCGGCGCGCTTGTCGAGTTGGGCGCCCAGAAGGCCGGGCACTTTAAGGTAAACGAGCAGCGCAATGAAAAGCAGGAAGGAGATGAGAACGACGAAATCCGTATTCGCCAGCGAGAAGAACGGTTTGTCGCCCGCTGCCAGCGCGGGGCTGGCAATGGCGAGTGGGGCGAGGGATGCGATCAGTTTCTTCATGACACTCACCCTTTCACCCGCGAGTCCACCGCGCCGGCGATGGCTTTCTCGTCTGCCTTGCCGCCCATTGCCGACACGAGTTCGGCGGCTGTTGCCTGCGCAACTTCCCGCACGCTTTCGAGCGCGTTGGTGCGAATCTCGGCAATGGCCTTCTCGCCCTCGGCCGCTCTCGCGGCGATCTCGGCATCGGCCTTGGCCGTCGCGTCGTCGAGTTCGGCTTTCATCTCCGCCTTTGCTTCGGCGATGATGGTCTGTGCTTCGGCGCGGGCATCGGCCAGCGCCTTGTTATAGGCTTCCTCGGCCTCGACGGCCTTCGCCTTGAGATCTTCGGCCGCGGCCAGATCGTTGGTGATCGTCCCCTGACGCTCGGCCAGAACCGCGGCAATGCGCGGCAGGGCGATACGCGACAGGATGAAGAAGATCACCACGAGCGTGATGACCAGCCAGAAGACCTGGTTGCCCATCCAGTCGGGGCACAGCTGCGGCATGCCGATGGCGCCGCCGTAGCTGTCGACGCAGGCGCTTACAGATTCATGGGTTTCACTGGCCATGACGTCCTCCTTCAAGGAACTTTCCGAATGTACCGGGCGGCCGCGTCAGTTGCGCTGCCACCCGGCCGTAAGGATCAGCTTCCCGAAGGCTTAGACGGCGAACATCAGCAGAAGGGCCACGAGGAACGAGAAGATCCCCAGCGCTTCGGCGAATGCGATACCGATGAACATGGTTGCGGTCTGGCCACCGGCTGCAGAGGGGTTGCGCAGCGCGCCGGACAGGAAGTTGCCCACCACGTTGCCCACACCGATGGCAGCGCCACCCATGCCGACGCTGGCGAGGCCTGCGCCGATGAATTGACCCATTTGTGCGATATCGCCTTCCATGTCATGTCTCCTTACGTTGGAATTGGCTGATAGGGTTCGATGATCCTTAGTGGTGCGGATGAAGCGCATCCTTGAGATACACGCAGGTCAGGATCGTGAAGACGTAGGCCTGAATGAAGGCCACGAGCACCTCGAGCGCATAGATCGCGGTGATCGCCAGAATTGAGAGCGGCGTGACGAGCACGCCGATGCCCGAAAGCAGGATGAGCGGCGCGAAGGCGGCGAACACCTTGATCACCGCGTGGCCGGCCATCATGTTGCCGGCAAGACGGATGGAGTGGCTCACCGGGCGCACGAAGTAGGAAATCACCTCGATCAGCGCCAGGATCGGCCGCAGCGGCAGGGGCGCCGAACTCACCCAGAAGAGGCTCAGGAAGCCCGCACCGTTCTTCACGAAACCCACGATAGTGACGGTGAGGAACACCAGCACCGCCATCACCGCGGTCACGGCGATGTGCGACGTGGTGGTGAAGGCCATCGGCAGCAGGCCGAGGAAGTTCGAGAAGAGGATGAAGAGGAAGAGCGTGAGGATGTAGGGGAAGAACGGCAGCGCGTCCTTGCCTGCAACGTCTTCAACCATCTTGCGGATGAAGCCGTAGACCAACTCAGCAACAGATTGCACGCGGCCCGGAATGGTGGATTTGCTGGAGGTGCCGAGCACCAGAAGCGCGATCACGCAGAGGATCGTCAGCGCCATCCAGAGCGTCACGTTGGTGATGGTGAAGAGGCCAACCGGGCCGTCTCCGAAAAGCGGCTTCACGATGAACTGATCCATCGGGTGGAAAACCAGCCCGCCTTCCTTCGCGTGTTCGGCTCCCGCAGCTTCCGTCGCCATCCTTGTCCCTCGTTCTCAGCGGCCCTCGCGGGCGTCGTCTTCCCCGGCGTCGGGCGCCTTGCCCTCTGCCTCCTGTTCGCGCTGGATCTCTGCCGCGCTGCGCATCATCGTCTTGATGCCCGCCGCGAGGCCCAGCAATGTAAACACCACGAGGAACAGCGGAAGCGTGCCCAGCAGCACATCCAGCCCGTACCCCATGCCGAAACCGATCGCGAGACCGGCCACGAGTTCGATCACCATACGCCAGGCGAGCTGCGCCTGGCTGTAGTGCTCCTCCTGGTGGGGCGTGGGCGCGTCCTTTTCCCTGAGCTTCGCAATCCGTGCTTCGAGCTGCGCCAGACGCTCGCTCTCTTCAGGATCGGTCACGCTTTTCCCCTCCGGAACGGTTGCGCCTTTGCTATGCGCGGGGGGCGATTGAGTCAAGCGGCCACAGAGGCTGGATAAATACCATACAAGGTATTGAAGTTTATGCTTTTTTCAATTTGCCTTGCGGCCTGCGTCACCGTGCCATGCGCCCGTTTCGCGCTTCGCAGGGCGCACGAGGCATATTCAACCAAACGGTTGAGATTGCCGTGCCGCCAAACCGGGGGCAGGCAGGAAGCCCAACAGGCCTGCCGATGATCCCGGTTGACGAATTGCAGGAACCGGGGCTTAACAGAACCATGTCCGAGCGTCTCGATGCCGTCTTCTCAGCCCTGGCCGACCCCACCCGCCGCGCGATCCTGTCGATGCTGCTCGAGGACGACATGGCTGTAACGGATGTGGCCGCTCCCTTCGAGATGTCGCTCGCCGCGATCTCCAAGCATCTGGGCATCCTCAGCCGCGCCGGCCTCATCAGCCAGGAGCAGCGCGGCCGGGTGAAATGGTGCAAGCTCGAGCCCGATGCGCTGCGCGACGCCTCGATCTGGATGCAGAGCTTCGGGCAGTTCGAGGCGGTCAATCTCGACGCTTTCGAGAAGTTCCTTGCGTTGGAGTTTCGCGAGGATGGATAGCGCCCTTGAAACCGGTTTCGCGACTGGCCTCGAAGGCGATCTTCCGCTCAGCCCCGAAAGCCTGCCGCCCCCGCATATCGAGCATCTGCAGAACGCGCTGGTGATGCCGATGGAGAAGGGCCCGGATTGCGCCTGTGGCGTGGTGCGGGCAGATGGCAGCTTTCGCCACATGTCGCGCACGCTGCTCTCGGGGTCGCGGCTCTCCGGGGTGCCGCAGTTCTCGCCCGATGTCTTCGCCGAGATCGTACCGGGGCGCTGGCTCTTCGCCGGAATAGGGCGGCACCATTTCGGGCATTTCCTCGTGGAAACGCTGATCCGGCTCTGGGCCATCGGTTATTACCGAGACAAACTCGACGGGATCGTGATCGCCCCGAAATTCGGCATGGATTTCTCGCTCGCGCTCGAACGCCGCTATGCCCCTTTTCTCGACCTGATGACGGAAGGGCTGAAGGTGCATCTGGCGGAGCATCCCACACGCTACGAAACCCTGCTGCTGCCCTCCCCGGGCTTCGGGCCGTTGGGCTGGGTGGCGGGCACCGAGATCTTCCGCTTGGAAATCCGGGCGCGGGTGGCGCGGCATATCGCGCCAAAGGGCCCCGAGAAGCTCTATATCTCGCGGGCGGATCTCTCGAAGCACGAGAAGCGCGTGCATGACGAGAAGAAGATCGAGGCGCTGCTCGAGCGCGCGGGCTACGAGATTTTCCACCCCGAGAAATTCTCCATCGCCGAACAGCTCGAGCGCTACATGGCTGCGCGCGTGGTGATCGGCGGCGACGGATCGGCCTTTCATCTCGCGCCCTTCGCCATGCCGGAAGGCGTGAAGGTGGGGCTTATCCAGCGGCGCCACCGGCCCAAGGTGTACACTGCCTTCCTCGCGCAGCTCGACGCATTCACAAAGGCGGAGGTGCACCAGATCAAGCCCGTCCTCCCCAAGACGGAAGAGACGCCCCACCCCTCGGAGGCCGCCACTCCGATCGATGTAGAGGTGGTCGAGGCAGAGCTCGACGCCGCGGGTTTTCTCTGACGCCCGGCCGCCAAACCCTGTTTGCAAGCCCCGCGCAATCGCCTAGGGTTCGGCGCAGAATTCATCGCCAAGAGGTTCTCATGAGAGTATTTTCCCTGATCGCTTCATTGTGTCTTTTCGCTGGTGGCGCCGCGAGCGCTCAGCAATGCGGAGGCTCCTTCAGCGGCTTTGTGAACGACATGAAACAGGAGGCGATCTCGCGCGGCCACGATCCGGCCACTGTCAATGCCTTCTTCGCCTCGGCGAGCTACAGCGAGGCCGTCATCAAGGCCGACCGTGCGCAAGGTTTCTTCCAGAAGCCATTCATCGAGTTTGCCCAGCAGCTCATCAGCCAGGGCCGGCTCAATACGGGGCGGGCCAAGGAGCAGCAATATTCCGCGATCTTCGACCGGATCGAGCGCGAATTCGGCGTGAGCCGGGGCGTTCTTCTGGCCTTCTGGGCATTCGAGACAGATTACGGCGGCTTTCAGGGCAATTTCAACACGCTCAACGCGCTGGTGACGTTGAGCCATGATTGCCGCCGCCCCGAGCTCTTCCGCCCGCAGGTCTTCGCCGCGCTCAAACTCTACGAGAAAGGCGATTTCGACCCGCGTAACACCACCGGCGCCTGGGCAGGAGAGATCGGCATGGTGCAGATGCTGCCGCAGGACATTCTCGACAACGGGGTGGACGGCGATGGCGACGGGCATGTCTACCTGAAAACCTCCGCCCCCGATGCGCTGATGTCGGGCGGCAAGATGCTGCAGCATCTGGGCTGGCGCGCGGGCGAGCCCTGGCTGCAGGAAGTGGCCGTTCCGGACAATCTCGACTGGTATGAAACCGGGCTCAGAAGCTCTAAGACCGGCGCGGAATGGGCCGCGCTCGGCGTGCAGCCCCGGCATGGGCAGATCGCAGGAAATCTTCAGGCCAATCTCGTTCTGCCGCAGGGGCGAAAGGGCCCGGCCTTCCTCGCCTATCCGAATTTCCACGTCTATTTCGAGTGGAACCAATCCTACACCTACGTGCTCACGGCAGCCTATTTCGCCAATCGCCTCGAGGGCGCGCCCGTCTTCACCACGGGCAACCCGGAGCCGGGGCTTTCGGGAGGACAGATGAAGGCGCTGCAACAGAAGCTCGCGGCGCGCGGATATGACGTGGGCAAGATCGACGGTATTCTAGGTGCGGGCACCCGGGCGGCGGTGCAGGATGTGCAGCGCGAGCTGGGGATGCCCGCCGATGCCTGGCCCACGGCGGCGCTTCTGAACCGGTTGTGACGATTGGGGGCGCTGCCCCCAAGCCCCCGAGGTATTTAAACCAAGAAGAAGCAGGGGCGTTGATTGGACGAAGCTTTGGAAATCTTCCTCGCCGCGCCGCCCGGTCTTGAGCCGGAGGTCGCGGCGGAGGCGCGCGCGCTGGGGTTTGACGTGGCTGGCGAGGTTCCGGGTGGCGTGACGCTGCATGGCGGCTGGCCGGAGGTGTGGCGGGCCAATCTGGAACTGCGCGGAGCGGGGCGGGTGCTGGTGCGGGTCGGGTCGTTTCGGGCCATGCACCTCGCGCAGCTCGACAAGCGGGCGCGGAAGTTTCCCTGGGGCGAGGTGCTGCGCAAAGACGTTCCGGTGAAGGTGGAGGCCACGTGCCGGGCCTCGAAGATCTATCACGACAGGGCGGCGGCACAGCGCGTTTCGCGCGCGATCTCGGAAAGCTTCGGCGCGCCTGTCTCCGACAAGGCGGAACTGCGGCTCATGGTGCGGATCGAGGACGATCTCTGCACCTTCAGCCTCGACAGCTCCGGCCTGCCGCTCCACAAACGGGGCCACAAGCAGGCGGTGGTGAAAGCGCCCCTGCGCGAGACGCTGGCGGCGATCTTCCTGCGGCAATGCGGCTTCGACGGCCGCGAGCCAGTGCTCGACCCGATGTGCGGCTCGGGCACCTTCGTGCTGGAGGCCGCCGAGATGGCGGCGGGGCTCGCGCCCGGGCGGTCGCGACGCTTTGCCTTCGAGCAACTGGCGACATTCGATGCGGACAAGTGGCGGGAGATGCGGCAGTCGGTGCATGTGAATGCCATGCCGGATGCGCCCCGGTTCTTCGGCAGCGACCGCGATCAGGGCGCCATCCGTGCGGCGACGGCCAATGCAGAGAGGGCCGGGGTTTCAGCGCTCACCCGGTTCGAATGTCTGCCGATCGGCGCGTGCCACGCGCCCGAGACGGAGCCCGGCCTCGTGATGATCAACCCGCCCTATGGCGAGCGGATCGGCAACAAGAAGATGCTCTATGGGCTCTACGGCAATCTGGGGCAAGTGCTGAAGGAGCGCTTTTCGGGCTGGCGCGTGGGGCTCGTGACCTCGGAGCAGGGGCTGGCGCGCGCCACCGGCCTGCCTTTCGGCCCGCCGGGGCCTCCGATAGACCTTGGCGGGCTCAGGATAAAGCTCTACCAGTGCGGGCCGTTGGGCTGAGGCCCGCTCAGGCCACCATCTGTTCCGCCTTCTTGAGATCCACCGAAACGAGCTGGCTCACGCCCTTCTCGCCCATGGTTACGCCGAAGAGCCTGTCCATCCGGCTCATTGTTACTGCGTGGTGGGTGATGATGAGGAAGCGGGTTTCGGTGCGGCGACACATCTCGTCGAGCAGGTCACAGAAGCGACCCACATTGGCATCGTCGAGCGGCGCGTCCACCTCGTCGAGCACGCAGATGGGCGCGGGGTTGGCGAGGAAAACCGCGAAGATAAGCGCCAGCGCCGTGAGCGTCTGTTCCCCCCCAGACAGGAGCGAGAGCGTGGCAAGCTTCTTGCCCGGCGGCTGGCACATGATCTCGAGCCCGGCATCGAGCGGGTCGTCGCTTTCGACCATCACCAGATTGGCCTCGCCGCCCCCGAAGAGGTGCTTGAAGAGCATGGCGAAGTTGGAGTTCACCTGCTCGAAGGCAGTAAGCAGCCGCTCGCGCCCTTCGCGGTTGAGCGAGGCGATACCGTTGCGCAGGGTGCGGATCGCCTCCTCGAGATCGGCCTTCTCGGCCACCAGCGTATCGTGCTCCTCCTGCACTTCCTTGGCATCTTCCTCGGCGCGCAGGTTGACCGCACCGAGCGCGTCGCGCTGGCGCTTCAGGCGGTTCACATCCGCCTCGATCGACTCGGCACGGGGCATGTTCTCGGGGTCCGCATCGAGCTTTTCGAGAAGTTTCTGCGGCGTGGTCTCCAGCTCGTCCTCGATCCGCTCGGCGGCTTGCGCCTGCACGTCGCGCGCGGCTTCGGCACGGGCCTCGGCTCCGGCACGGGCCTCGCGTGCCTCGGAAGCCGCGCGTTCGGCATCGCGCTCGGCGCCGACAGCCTCGCGCAGCTTGCCCTCGGCGGCAGAGAGCGCATCAGCCGCAGCGGCGCGGCGGGCTTCGGCATCGGCGATCTTGCGGCTGATCGTGGCGCGCTCATCGGCCAGCGCGGCGGGTTTGGCCTCGGCCTCCGCAAGCTCCGCCTCGGAGGTTGCCTTGCGTTCGGCCAGTTCGGCACCTCGCTTTTCGGCAGTCTCCAGCCGGTTGCGCCAGTTGCCGATCTCCTTGGTGACCTCCTGCGCACGGCGGGTGCGCGCCTCGCCTTCGCGGCGCAGCTCGTCATGGGCGGAGCGCTTCGCCATCATCGTCATGCGCGCCGCCTCGACGGTGAGCTTCACGTCTTCCACCCCCGCGCGGGCCTCGTCGAGATTTTCGAGCCCGCCCTGTGCGGCCTCGGCCTCCTTCAGGTTCTGGCGTGCCGCCTGCGCCTCGTCTTCATGGCGGGTGACGGCGAGGCTCATCGCCTCGAGCCGCGAGGCGGCGAGGTTGCGATCGGCCTCGGCGCGGGAGAGTGCCCGGTTGGCCTCGTTCACTGCCGCATCTGCTGCGCGGCGGGCTTCGCGCGCCTGCCGGTCTGCCTCGGTGAGCTCCGCAAGCCGCGCGCGCAGCGCCTCATGCGCGGCAGAGGCTCCCTCGGCGCGGGCGGTGGCATGGGCAAGCTGCTGCTTGAGCTCCTCAAGGCGGTTGAGCTGCTGCAGACGCAGCGCAGCGGCGGAAGGCGCATCCTCTGCCCAGGCGCGGTAGCCGTCCCAGCGCCAGAGATCGCCCTCGAGGCTCACCAGCCTCTGGCCGGGTAGAAGCGCGGGTTGCAGAGCCGAGCCCGCCTCGGCATCGTCGACCAGCCCGATCTGACCCAGCCGGCGGGTGAGCACGGCGGGGGCTTCCACATGATCAGCCAGCGTCGCGACGCCGGGCGGCAGCGGTTGCGGCGTGCGGTAGGGAGCAAGCAGCGCCCAGCCGGTGGGGCCATCTGCCTCGACCTCGGGCGCGCGCAGATCGTCGGCAAGCGCCGCGCCAAGCGCCTTCTCGTAGCCGGGCGTCACCTGCAGCGCATCGAGGATCTGCCCGCCCTCGGCCGTGTCGCGCTCGACCAGCCGCGCAAGGGCGGAGACCTCGGCGGAGAGCGCGTTGAGCTCGCCCTCGGCCTCGGAGCGCTCGGCGCGGGCATCGGCCTCGCGCGATTGCGCTTCGGCGCGCGCCTCGTCGGCCATCGTCAACGTTTCCTCGGCAGATTGTGCGGTTTTCACCGCCTGCGCCTCGGCCGCTTCCGCCGTCGCATGATCCTCGCCCGCCTTGTCGAGTGCGGCTTGGGCACCCTTTGCCGCCTCGCGGGCGCGGATTGCCTCGGCCTCGCTCTTCTGAAGCGTCTTGCGGCTGTCTTCCACCAGCCTCTGCGACGATTGGTGACGGGCCGAAAGCCGCGCCACATCCTCGGTGAGCTGGCTCAGGTCGGTCTCGCGCTCCTGCAGAACGCTGGCCGCATCCTTGGCCTCGGCAGCGGCTTCGGCCAGACGCTCGTCATGGCCTTCAGCGGCCTTCGCAAGCTCCCGCGCCTCCCATTCGAGCCGTTCGATCGTCTCGCCCGCATCGCGGTTGAGGCTGTCCTCACGCTCTATATCGCGGGCGAGCTGCTCGATGCGGGAGACCAGCGTGTCGATCCGGGCGCGCGCGGCCTCTTCCTGCTCGGCAAGCGAATCGAGCCCCACCTGCAGGCGTTGCAGCACGGCGGCAGCCACGGCCTCTTCCTCGCGCAGGGGCGGCAGGGCAGCATCAGCGGCCGCGCGCAGGCGCTCGGCCTCGCGCGCCGCGGCCTCGGCACGGGCTGCAAAGGTGGTGCGCTCGCGGAGCGCGTTTTCGGAAGCCGCGCGGGCCTCGTCGGCCTCCTTCCAGCGGCGGTAGAGCAAGAGGCCTTCGGCATGGCGCAACTCCTCGCCGATCTGCCGGTAGCGCGCCGCCTGACGAGCCTGCCGCTCGAGCTGCGCGAGTTGCGAGGCCAGCTGCTCGATCACGTCGTCGACGCGGGTGAGGTTCGTCTCCGCACCGTTGAGCTTGAGCTCGGCCTCGTGGCGACGCTGGTAGAGGCCCGAGATGCCCGCCGCCTCTTCGAGGATACGCCGCCGCGCCTTGGGCTTGGCGTTGATCAGCTCCGAAATCTGCCCCTGCCGCACAAGCGCGGGCGAATGCGCGCCGGTGGAGGCATCGGCGAAGAGCATCTGCACGTCGCGGGCGCGCACATCCTTGCCGTTGACCTTGTAGGCCGAACCCACGTCGCGGGTGATGCGCCGCACGATCTCCAGATGATCGGCATCGTTGAAGCCGGCTGGCGCCAGCCTGTCGGTATTGTCGATATGCACCGAGACCTCGGCGAAGTTGCGGGCGGGCCGGGTGGCGGCGCCAGCGAAGATCACGTCTTCCATCCCCGCGCCGCGCATCGAGGTGGGCCGGTTCTCGCCCATCACCCAGCGTAGCGCCTCCAGAAGGTTCGACTTGCCGCAGCCATTCGGCCCCACCACGCCCGTAAGCCCGGCCTGAATGTAGAGGTCGGTCGGGTCGACGAAGCTCTTGAAGCCAGTGAGGCGAAGTTTCGAGAACTGCACGCGCTGTCCCTTTTTCGGTGACGTGCCGGTGATTCCGGTCTTGGCACCCAATGAGAGAGAGGCAAGGAGGGTCTGTCAACGCTATTTCACTGTATCTGGGCGCGCTGATCAGGTTATCCACAAGATATTGGGCGAGCTTGCGCCGATGGCGCCCTGTATGCACATGTAAGGCATAAGGTATCAGGCCACCGCAAAGCCATGGCGCAGCAGCCCCGTGCCGGGCTAGGATCGGGCAAGACACATTCGGGACTCTGCTGCATGCCCAAGACACTCATCTTCCTGCTGATCGGCCTCGTCTTCGGCGCGGGGCTTGGGTTTCTCGTTTCGGCCACCATGGCCACCACGGCTGCGCCGGACCCGCAGGGCGCGGCGGTGCACGACCATTCCGCGCACGACCACGGCGAAGGCGACGCGGAGCATGACCACTCAAAGATGATCCACGTGGAAGGCCCCGCGCCCGAACTTTCGCTCGTCTTTCACCCGGACGGGCGGCAAAGCCGGAACCTCGAGATCAAGGTCACGCATTTCGAATTTGATCCGACCGGGGTGAACGGCGCGCATGTGCCGGGCAAGGGGCACGCGCATATCTACGTGAACGGCGTGAAGATCGCGCGCGCCTACGCGCCCTGGTTCCATCTTTCGGCGCTGCCGATCGGGACACATGAGATCCGCGTGACACTCAATGCCAACGACCACAGCGCGCTGATGGCGAATGGCGCGATGCTCGAGACCACCGAAACGCTGGTGATCGAATGAGACGCAAGGTGACGAGAGCGGGATTCGAGTATTTGGGCCAAGAAGAAGCGCAGGACGGAAGAAGAGCCTGCCGGACGGACTTCGTTGCATCTGGAGCGCTGCAGATGCGGAAGCGTGCACCATGCTGATCGTTGAGCCCGCCGACCCGCTCGCGCAGGGACCGAAGGCGCTGCTGGAGGCAAGCCACGCGCTGATGCGCGAGATGTTCGAGCCGGAAGAAAACTATTTCCTGGATTTCGAGGCATTGCGCGCACCGGAAATCCACTTTTTCGCCGCCCGCGAGGGGCAGGTGGTGCTCGGCACCGGGGCGCTGGCCGTGAAGGAAGGATATGGCGAGATCAAGAGCATGTTCACTGCGCCCGAGGCCCGGGGGCGGGGCGTGGCGGCCGCGTTGCTAAGGGCGCTGGAAGACGAGGCGCGCGAGTTCCGCCTGCCTCTCCTTCGGCTCGAAACCGGCACCGGGCTCGACGCTGCGCACCGGCTCTATGAACGCGCAGGTTTCCGGCGCTGCGGCATTTTCGGCGACTATCGCCCGAGCGCAGCCAGCATCTACATGGAGAAGCGGCTCGAAGAGCTGTGACACAGGGCGGCGGCGCCATCGCCAATCTGGACGGCCCCGCCCTGCGATTCTAAACTCTCGTGACCGTCGCAGAGGCCAGCCGCATGCCCTTTCAGAAAGTCACGCCCGAGAAACTCTCAACCGCCGTCACGCGGCAGATCGAGAAGCTCATCTTGCGTGGCATCCTGCGGCCCGGCGAGCGGCTGCCTGCGGAGCGCGAGCTGGCCGAGCGGCTGGGCGTCTCGCGCCCCTCGCTGCGCGAGGCGGTGGCGGAGCTGCAAGAGAAAGGCCTGCTGAAGGCGCGCGCTGGCGCGGGCATCTACGTGGCCGATGTGCTGGGCAACGCCTTCTCCGAGGCCCTCGTGCGCCTCTTCTCCGAGCATGACGAGGCGGTGGTGGATTACATCGGCTTCAGGCGCGATCTCGAAGGGCTCGCCGCCGAACGTGCCGCGCGGCTGGCCTCGGATACCGACCTGCTGGTTGTGGGCGAGATCTTCGCCAAGATGGAAGCCGCCCATGAAAAGACCAACCCGGCGCAGGAGGCCGGGCTCGACGCAGAGTTTCATATGGCGATCATCGAGGCGAGCCACAACGTGGTGATGCTGCACATGATGCGCTCGATGTTCCAGCTTCTGCGCGAGGGGGTGTTCTACAACCGGCAGGTCATGTTCAAGCAGCGCACCACGCGGGGCGCCCTTCTGGAGCAGCACCGCGCCATCAACAGCGCCCTGCAGGCCCGTGACGCGGAAGGGGCGCGCAAGGCCGTCGAGACGCATCTCGATTACGTTTCACAGGCGCTGGGCGATCAGCGAAAAGCCGAGGCCAACGAGGCCATCGCCCGGCAGCGGCTCGAACACGAGAAATCCCGTTAGGCGCATCGCCGCCAATACTTTCGCAGGGAGCATTCGGTGCACCCGGTGGCGATTCACGTTTGCCTATTTTTTACCAATTGATAAAAAAATTCGCTGTGGCATACTCGACGAAAAATACGCCAGAACAGCGGAGGCCAACTTGACCCAGAACGCCCTTACGCCGGGGATCGCGCCCGGCCGGCTCAAGGCAGAGGATTACGACGCCAATTTCGCGGATCTGCACCCCGTGCTCGACGATCACGAGGCACTTGTGGCGGCTGACCGGTGCTATTTCTGCCACGATGCGCCCTGCATCACCGCCTGCCCCACAGATATCGACATCCCGCTCTTCATCCGCCAGATCGCCACGGGAACGCCCGAAGCGGCGGCGAAGACGATCCTCACGCAGAACATCCTCGGCGGCATGTGCGCCCGCGTGTGCCCCACCGAGACGCTCTGCGAGGAAGCCTGCGTACGCGAACTGGCGGAGGGCAAGCCGGTCAAGATCGGCCAGCTCCAGCGCTATGCGACCGACACGCTGATGGCAAAGAACAGCCACCCCTTCACCCGTGCCGCGCCCACGGGCAAGCGGGTGGCTGTGGTGGGCGCGGGCCCCGCAGGGCTTGCCTGCGCCCACCGTCTTGCCATGCATGGCCACGAGGTGACGCTTTACGATGCCCGCGAGAAACCAGGCGGGCTCAACGAGTTCGGCATCGCCGCCTACAAGACGGTTGGCGGCTTCGCGCAGGCCGAGGTCGATTGGCTGATGCAGATCGGCGGGATCACCATGAAAACCGGCCAGCGGCTGGGCGAGGGACTCGCACTCGATGCCCTGCGCGATGAGTTCGACGCGGTCTTCCTCGGCATCGGCCTCGGCGGTGTCAACGCGCTGGGGCTCGACGACGAAGACAAGGAGGGCATCGAAAGCGCCGTCGATTTCATCGCCGAGCTTCGGCAGGCCTCCGACCTCGCCAAGCTCCCCGTGGGCCGCGATGTGGTGGTGATCGGCGGCGGGATGACCGCCGTGGATGCCGCCGTGCAGGCCAAGCTTCTGGGCGCGCTCAACGTGAGCCTCGTCTACCGGCGCGGGCGCGAGAAGATGAATGCCAGCCGCTACGAACAGGACTTGGCAGCCTCCAAGGGCGTGCGGATCATCACCAACGCCTCGCCCATAGCCATTCACGGCAACGGCGCGGTGCGGGAGGTGGAGTTCGAATATACAGACGATGCGCTCAAGCCCACCGGCGAGCGCTTCCGCCTCGCCGCCGACCAGGTGTTCAAGGCCATCGGGCAGGTGCTCGAGGGCGAGGGCCTGCCCAAGCTCGAGGGCCGCAAGATCGCCATTACCGGCGCAGGCCGCACCTCGCTCGAGGGCGTCTGGGCCGGGGGCGATTGCGCCTCGGGCGGCGACGACCTCACGGTCACCGCCGTGGCCGAGGGCCGCGACGCCGCAGAAGACATTCACGCCAGCCTGATGCGCTGAGCCAGCAAGGGAGCCCAAGCATGGCCGACCTGACATCGAACTTCATTGGAATCACATCGCCCAACCCGTTCTGGCTGGCCTCGGCGCCGCCGACGGACAAGGAATACAACGTCCGCCGCGCCTTCGAGGCCGGCTGGGGCGGGGTCGTCTGGAAAACGCTGGGCGAGGAAGGCCCGCCCATCGTCAACGTCAACGGCCCCCGCTACGGCGCGATCTGGGGCGCGGACAGGCGGTTGCTTGGCCTCAACAACATCGAGCTGATCACCGACCGCCCCCTGCAGACCAATCTCGACGAGATGACCCGGGTGAAGAAGGATTACCCCGACCGCGCGATCATCGCCTCGCTCATGGTGCCGGTGGACGAGGACAGCTGGAAGGCGATCCTCGAGCGTGTCGCCAAAACGGGCTGCGACGGGGTGGAGCTGAATTTCGGCTGCCCCCACGGGATGAGCGAGCGCGGCATGGGCTCGGCCGTCGGGCAGGTGCCGGAATACGTGCAGCAGGTGGCTGAGTGGTGCAAGAAACACACCGACCTGCCGGTGATCGTCAAGCTCACGCCCAACATCACCGATATCCGCAAGCCCGCGCAGGCCGCGAAGGATGGCGGGGCGGATGCGGTCTCGCTCATCAACACGATCAACTCGATCACCGGGGTCGATCTCGACATCTTCGCCCCCGAGCCCACCATCGACGGCAAGGGCGCCCATGGCGGCTATTGCGGCCCGGCAGTGAAGCCCATCGCGCTCAACATGGTGGCCGAGATCGCCCGCACACCCTCGCTGCACGGCCTGCCCATCTCCGGCATCGGCGGGGTGACCACCTGGAAGGATGCCGCCGAATTCATGGCATTGGGCGCGGGCAACGTGCAGGTCTGCACAGCGGCGATGACCTACGGGTTCAAGATCGTGCAGGAGATGATCTCGGGCCTCTCGCAATACATGGACGAGAAAGGCTTCACCTCGGTCGACGAACTCGTGGGCCGCGCGGTGCCCAACCTCTCCGACTGGCAGCACCTAAACCTCAACTACGTCACCAAGGCCCGCATCGACCAGGACGCCTGCATCAAGTGCGGGCGCTGCTACGCGGCCTGCGAAGACACCAGCCACCAGGCGATCTCGATGTCGGAAGACCGCACTTTCGAGGTAATCGACGCCGAATGCGTGGCCTGCAACCTCTGTGTCAATGTCTGCCCGGTAGAGGGCTGCATCACCATGGAGCGCCTCGCACCCGGCACGGTGGATCCGCGCACCGGCACGGTTGTTCAGGAGGAATACGCAAACTGGACGACGCACCCGAACAACCCGGGAAGCTGCGCGGCGGAGTAATGGTGGCTGCCAACCGGGTTTGCGCGCAAGACGCAGCAATGCCTCAAGCGCGGGCTAAAGGGGCGCGGCTCAGCTTTCTTTCATTGTGGCTGCGCCCTACTCCGCCAGGGTGTCGATCTTCCGCGCGAGCTTCACGTCGAGGCTGCTGAGCCCCCCCACATCGTGGGTGGTGAGCGTGATCTCGACCGTCTTGTAGACGTTCGACCATTCGGGATGGTGGTTCCACTTCTCGCACCAGAGCGCCACGCGGGTCATGAAGCCGAAAGCCTCCACGAAATTCGCGAACTGGAACGTCTTCACGATCGCATCTTTCCCTTCGGCCATGTCCCAGCCGTTTTCCAGCAACGGCGCCAAGGTGGTCTTGCGGGCGGTTTCGCTGAGATGTTCGGTCAATCCTGATCCTCCCTCGTTTCCTTGCGGAATGGGCCGTAGCTGGTGAGGATCTCGATCTCCTCCTCCACGGCGTTCCGCTCTGCCTCAAGATACTGCCCAATCGCCTGAGCGAAACCCGGATCCCTGATCCAGTGCAGCGAATGCGTCTCCGACGGCAGATATCCGCGCGCCAGCTTGTGCTCACCCTGCGCGCCCGCCTCCACTCGCGCGAGCCCCTGCTCGATGGCAAAATCCATCGCCCGGTAATAGCATAGCTCGAAATGCAGGCAGAGATGATGCTCTACGCAGCCCCAGTAGCGCCCGTAAAGCGCATCCCGCCCGATCATGTTCATCGCGCCCGCCACCGCGCGGCCGCCGCGCTCGGCCATCACGAGAAGCACATCGTCGCGCAGCCGCTCATGGGCGATGTCGAAGAACCGCCGGGTGAGATAGGGCGTGCCCCATTTGCGCGCGCCGGTGTCCTGGTAGAAGGTCCAGAGCGCATCCCAGTGTTGCGGCTCTATGGCCGCGCCCGTGAGCATCCGCACCTCGCCGCCGAAATCGTTGGCCTGCCGCCGCTCCTTGCGGATTGTCTTGCGCTTGCGCGAGCTGAGCGCCGCGAGGAAGGCGTCGAAATCGGCATAGCCCTCGTTCAGCCAGTGATATTGCTGCGAGCTGCGCGGCATCAGACCCATTGCCTCGCCCGCCTCGGCCTCCGCGCCCGAGCAGAAGGTTACATGCACCGAGGAGAGCCTGTTGCGGTCGCAGATCTCCACGATACCCTGCGCAAGCGCGGCCCGGCCCTCGGCCTCGAATTCCGGCCGAACGAGAAAGCGCCGCCCGGTGACCGGCGTCAAGGGCACCGCCACCTGCAGCTTGGGATAGTAGCGTCCGCCCGCGCGCTCGTAGGCATGGGCCCAGTTGAAATCGAAAATGTATTCGCCCTGGCTGTGCGACTTGGCATAAAGCGGCGCGCAGGCCACGATTTGCCCACCCATCTCGGCGGTAAGATACTGGGGATGCCAGCCGGTGCCGGCCCCCACGGAGCCGCTTTCTTCAAGCGCGGAAAGAAACCGGTAGGTCGTGAAAGGATCGCTTGGGCGCCCGCCATCCGCCGCCTCGGGGCAAGCGCAGGAATCCCACGTCGCCTCACCGATTTCCGCGATCCGTTCGTGAACGGTGAGGGTCACCGCCTGTCCATCCATCGGGCTTGGCCTTTCGATGCTGTCCTGCTTTTGAAAATGTAGCCGCCGAGGCGCAGATCAACCCGGCTGGGCGGCCAAGTAGCCCTCGAATGTGATATTGTCGGCAACCCGCCGGGCCACTGCCTCATCTTCGGGCGAGCGCACCGTCCAGCAGAGCACGGCCAGGCCCGCCGCCTTAAGCTCGGCCACGCGCGCCCGGCCCAGATCGCGCCAGTGTTGCGAAATGAAGCTCGCGCCCACGGCCTCGGCATCCGGGATGCCGCGCAGCCTTGCGCGGGTCTCCTCGCGCAAGAGCGGCCAATCGTCCGCCGGGTAGGCCTCGCTCACGATCCCGCGCGGGCGGTCGGGCGCGAAATCGGCCATCCGGGCCACCATGTGAGGGTTGAACGACATCAGCGCCACGTCGCCTGCATAGCCCTCGAGGGCGCGAGCGGTCTCTGCTTCGAGTGTGCCATCCGTCTCGCCCATCTGCCCGTGCTGGTCTTTCAGCTCGACGAGAAGCGGCGCGCGGCCATCGACCAAAGTTAGGATCTCGGCGAAACCGGGGATCGTCTCTTCGCCACCATTCAGGGGCACCCGGGCCAGCTCGTCGGCGTCGCGCTGGCGGATCGGGCCCTGCTCGGGCGTGAGCCGCCGCAGGTCGTAATCGTGAAAAACAATCGCCGCGCCGTCGCGGCTGAGCTGAAGGTCAATCTCAACGCCATAGCCGTGCTCTATCGCCGCGAGGATGGCCGCGCGCGAGTTCTCTGGCCGCCCGTCCCGCACATCATGCAGGGCGCGATGCGCGATTGGCACACGGCGGAAGGCCTCCGGCAGAGCGCTCATGCGATCTCGAAGATCCCTTCGATCTCGACAGCCACGCCGAAAGGCAGCGCGGCGGCGGAGACGGCGGAGCGCGAGTGCTTGCCTGCCTCGCCAAGCGCCTCGCCGAGGAAATCCGACGCGCCGTTCACCACGGAAGGCTGCTCGCCATAATCGGCGGTGGAGTTGACGAAACCGGTGAGCTTGACGACGCGCTTGAGCCGGTCGAGGTCGCCCCCACATGCGGCCTTCACCTGCGCCAGAAGGTTGATCGCACAGAGCTTCGCGGCCTCGGCCCCCTCTGCGGTGTCCATGTCATGGCCGAGCTTGCCCAGCATCAGGCCATCTGCGCCCTTGGGCAGCTGACCGGAAACGAAAAGCAGCCCGCCCGCCTGAACGTAAGGCACGTAATTCGCCGCCGGCACCGGGGCTTCAGGCAGGGTCACGCCCATCTCCGCGAGTTTCGTTTCGAATCGTCCCATGCGCTTCTCTCCCCTGGCTCGAAATGCGCGCGCACGCTAGCCGAGGCCCGCCCGGAAGGGAAACCAAAAAAGCCCGGTTTGGCGCTAACGAAAGGCCCGCGCGAAATAGTCCGTCAACGGCTTGGAGAAATAGGCGAGCGGCGTGTGATCTTTGGTGCGGATCAGCGCCTCGACGGGCATTCCGGGCATGAGCCGCGCCCCCGGCGGCAGCGTCTCCCGGGCCGCTACCGCCAGTTCGAGCTCGACCCGATAGAAGCTGCGGCGCGTGGCACTGTCAGAAAACACGTCGGCCGAAATCCATCGCACGGTACCGGGCAGCTCGGGGGTTTTGCGCAGGTCAAGCCCGGGCAGGCGCAGGAGCGCGGGTTGGCCAGGATAGAGCTTGTCGACATCCATCGGATCGACCTCGGCGGCGACCACCAGCGCACGGTCTTCCGGCACGAGGTGCAACACCGGTTCGGCGGGCCGGATCACGGCACGGGGGCCGCTCACGGCAAGGCCCAGCACCGTGCCGGCGACCGGCGCGCGAATCTCGAGCCGCGACAGACGCGCGGTGAGCGCGCGGCGTTCCTCGGAGAGTTCGAGCTCACGATGCGACTGCTGGCTGATCTCGGCCATCGCCTCTTCCCGCATGTGCGCGGCGATCTTGAGCGAGTCGATCTCGAGCTCGGTGATGCGGCCCTCGGCCTGCGCCCGCGCGGCCTGCAGCTCCCCAGCCTGCCCTGCGAGCCGCGCCGCCTCGCGCTCGAGCGCCAGAACGCGCGGCGCCTGAGCGAGGCCACGCTCGAGCAGGCTCTGCTGATCTGCCAGCTCCTGCCCGATGAGCCGCGCCTGCGTGTCAAGCGCCGCGGCCTGCGCGGCGAGTCCCACAAGCTGTGCCCGAACCTGCTCGCGGCGCTTCTCGAGCTGACGCAACTCCCGCGCGGCGCTCGTTCTACGGGCTTGGTGGAGCCTGCGCTGCTCGTCGAGCATGCGTGCCAGGGCGGGTTCGGCGGTGGAGGCTTCAATGAGAAGCGGGTCGAAGCGAATTTCCTCGCGCCCGTCGCGCTCGGCCTCGAGGCGGCCCCGGCGCGCCATGAGCGAAAAGAGCGTGTTCTCGACAATGGAGAGGCGCGAGGCAAGCTCTCCCGACTCGAGCCGCAGAAGCAGCGTGCCCTGCGCCACATGCGCGCCCTCCTCCACCGCGATTTCAGCCACCACGCCGCCATCGGGATGCGCCACCACCTGCCTGTGGCGTTCCACCACGATGCGGCCGGGAACCACGATGGCCCCGGCGATTTTTGTTTGCGTGGCCCATGAACCGAACCCGCCCAGAAGCACGATGAGCGTCACGAGTCCGAGCGCGAGAGGTGCCCGAACGGAGAGCGTGCCGCTGGTCATCCGCGCGCCTCCCGGCGGTTGGCCGCGGCGAGCTCGGCATGGTTTTCCACGCTCTGCGTCAGCACCTCCTGCGTGGGCCCGAATGCACGCATGCGCCCGGCATCGAGCACCAGAAGCCGCTCACATTCGCGGATTGCGGCGGGCCGGTGGGCTATGACGAGAACCGCGCCGCCGCTGCGCTTGAACGTGCGCACGGCGCCATTGAGCGCGGCGCTGCCGGCATCGTCTAGGTTGGCGTTGGGTTCGTCGAGCACCAGCAATTCGGGCCTGCCATACAGCGCGCGCGCAAGCCCCACCCTCTGCACCTGCCCGCCCGAGAGATGTGGCCCTGCGGTACTGATCTCCGTGTCATAGCCGCCGGGCAGCGAAAGGATCATCTCATGCGCGCCGGCCATTCGCGCGGCAGCGACCACCTCCGCGGCATCGGGCACGGGATCGAACCGCGCGATGTTGCTCGCGATCGAGCCGTCGAGCAGTTCGACCTTTTGCGGCAGGTAGCCGATGCTCTCACCCAAGATGTCGGCACCGTAGTGCTGCAGTGGAACACCATCGAGCAGCACCTCTCCGGAAGCTGGCGGCCAGATGCCGGCAATTACCCGCGCCAGCGTGCTCTTGCCCGCGCCGGAAGGGCCGATCACCCCCAACGCCTCACCCGGATCGAGCACGAAGGAGATGTCTCGGAGCAACGGAACCGGCACGCCGGGCGGTTGCACGCACAGCCTGCGCACCTGCAGATGCGCCTTGGGGGTGGGCAAGGCGGTGCGTGGGCGCTCGGGCGGCACCGCCTCGAGCAACTCTCCCAGCACTCGCCACGCGACAATGGCCCGCTGCACGACAGACCATTGCCCCACCAGCTGCTCCACCGGGGCCAGGGCGCGCCCCAGCAGAATCGAACTGGCGATCATCGCGCCCGGGGTCAGCTCCTGCCGAAGCACCAGCAGTGCGCCAAGGCCCAGCATTGCGGATTGCAGGATGAAGCGCAGCGTCTTGGTGGCGGCAAGAAACCCGGTTTCGGTATCCAATGCCCGCATCTCGCGCTCGAGCGCGTGCCACCTCTGCCGCTGCCAGAGCGCGAACACCCTGTCTCCCAGCCCCATGCTCTGCATCAGCTCGGGCTGCCCGGCAAGCTGGCGCGAGAGCGACTCCGCGCGCGCCTGCGCCACGCCTGCCTCGCCGAGCGCGCCGCGCATGACCCGCTTGTTGAGCGCGAGGAGCAGGATGAGCGAACATCCGCCGGCAATCGCCAGTGCCCCGAGCCACGGGTGAAAGATGCAGATCCCCGCCAGAAGAAGCGGCGTCCAAGGCAGATCGAAGAGCGCCATTGCAACGGGCGAGGCCAGCGCCCGCTGCAGATGATCGAGATGCGCGAGCCCGTCTGAAGCACCGCTATGGCGCGGGGCGCCCGCGAAGGCCGCACGGAAGACACGAGGCGCGAGTGCGGTGTAGAGTCGGGCCCCTATGCGCGCCATGATCCGCATACGCGCGGGATCGAGCAGCCCCATGACCACGTAGAGGAAGAGCACCAGCGCGCTGAGCGCAGCCAGCGTCTCTACGGAATGGCTGCTCAGGACCCTGTCATAGACCTGCAGCATGTAGAGTGGCCCGGAGAGAAGGAGCAGGTTGGTGAACACGCCGAAGAGACCCACCCACCAATAGAGCGCGCGGCTCGCGTCGCGCGCGCGGCAGAGCTCGGCGCGGCCAATGGGTATCGGCAGGTCGTGGCTTGGGTGACTCACGTTCGCTCGCTCTGAAAGGCCCGGGCTTGCATTGAACCGGGATTCTGCCTTAAGCCGCGAAGAGGAACTGTCGCCTTTAGGTCACAAGCGATGCGCTCCCGCGTCGCGGCGTCTGGGCGGAACGATCCGATAGTTTATGTAACGTTTCACTAATTCCGTGGCTGCCGTATCTTGTATTGTAATCAATCTCCGAAGCTCTCTGGCCCAGCCCGCGCCCTGCGTGGTTTCGCCGCTGCGATCCTGATTGCGGCGGGTCTCTCGGCGTGTTCGGCGCCGCCCGCGTCCCATCCGCCCGGCGAGCCATGGGATCCTTACGAAGAGAGCAACCGTCAGACCCACGAATTCAACAAGTCTTTCGACAGGAACGTGTTCCGCCCCGTGGCAAAGGGCTACAGCGCCTTCATGCCCGACGATATCGAAAGCGGCATTTCGCGGTTTTCCTTCAACCTCTCGATACCGGGCGCGATCGTAAACAACATCCTGCAAGGCAACATGCGCGGCGCCACCGAGGATACCTATCGCTTTGTGGTCAACACCACCGTGGGCCTCGGCGGCGTTTTCGACCCCGCGACGGAGCTCGGCATGCCCGAGGCCACAGAAGCAGATTTCGGGCAGACCCTGCATGTATGGGGTGTGCGCGAAGGAGCCTATGTGGAGCGTCCGATCTTCGGCCCCTCCACCGAGCGCGATATCGCTGGCGCAATCGTCGACCTCTTCACCAACCCGCTCGATTACTTCATCCGCGACCCCGAGAGTTATTACAAGGCGGGTCTGTCTGTCTCGGCGCGGGTCTCCGAGCGCGGGCGTTTCTCCGATACCATCGATTCGGTTCTCTACGACAGCGCCGACAGCTATGCGCAAGCGCGTTCACTTTATCTTCAGAATCGCCGGTTCGAACTGGGCGGAAGCTCGGGCGAGGCCTATCTTGACCCCTACGACGACCCTTATGGCCAAGCACTCGAGGACCCTTATGATGACCCGTACAGCGAATAGTTTCAGCCGCCGTGGCGTTCTGGCAGGCATGGCGGGCGCTGTCGCTGCATTGGGCGGCGGCCTCTTCCCCGGTGTCGCGCAGGCGCTCACCGACGCGAAGGCGAAAGCCCTGATCGACAAGCTGGTGGGCGAGATCAACGCCGTGATCGCCTCGGGCAAGTCAGAAGCTGCGATGATCGCCGACTTCGAACGGATATTCGCGCGCTATGCCGATGTGAACATCATCGCCCGCTCCACCCTCGGCGCCGACTCCAAGCGCGCCTCGGCGGCGCAGATGCGCGCCTTCACCGATGCTTTCCAAGGCTATATGGCCCGCAAGTACGGCAAGCGGTTCCGCGAGTTCATCGGCGGCAAGATCGAGGTCAAGGGCGTGCGCGCGGTGAAATCCTGGCAGGAGGTGGAAGCCACCGTTTACCTGCGTGGCGAGTCGCCCTTCGAGGTGCTCTTCCTCGTCTCCGACCGCTCGGGTCGCGACCTCTTCTTCGACATGGTGATCGAGGGCGTCTCGATGCGCCTCTCCGAGCGCACCGAGATCGGCGCCATGCTCGACGCCAATCGTGGAAATATCGACGGCCTGATCAGCGATCTGCGCAAGGCCGGTTAACACCCCGGCCGTGCCTCCTACCTGTTACCTGTTCCCAAGAGGTCGCGCAGGATGCGCTCCACGGGGTTCTCCCGCCGCTCAGGTTGTGGCTGCGGGGCCTCGCGCTGATCGACATCGACACCTTCGATCCGCTCGGGCGCGCGCAGCATGGGCAGGGGGCGAGGCTCGAGCCCTTCGTTCACCCGCAGCATCGTCTCGCGCCAGATCTCGGCTGGCAGCCCCCCGCCGGTGACGCCCTGCAGGGGGGAATTGTCGTCATATCCCATCCACACGCCCGCCACGTAATCGGCGGTGAAGCCCACGAACCACGCATCACGCGCCGCCTGCGTGGTGCCCGTCTTGCCTGCGGATTCCCAGTTGGGCAGGCGCGCCCGCCCGCCAGTGCCTTGGGTGACGACCTTGCTCATCATGTAGATAAGTTCGCGGGCCGCATCTTCGCGGATGACCCGCTCGCCGATACCGCCCCCCGTGCCCATGAGCGGCGTATCATCGCCCTGCAGCCGCAACTCGACGAGGCCATAGGGCGTAACCGAAGAGCCACCGTTGAGAATGCCCGCATAGGCGCCCGTCATCTCCAGAAGGGTGCTCTCGGAGGCGCCAAGCGCCAGCGCGGGGCCGTCGGCAAGGTCGCTGTCGATTCCGAAATCGGAGGCCACACGCCTTACGAGGTCGCGCCCCACCGTCTCGGAAACCTTCACAGCCGGTATGTTGAGCGACTGCGCCAGCGCCTGCGTCAGCGTCACCCGGCCCTTGTAATCGCGCGAGTAATTCTCCGGGCACCATTGGCCGGAACCGGGAATGTTGAGGCAATAGGGTTCATCGATCACCGTGGAATTGTGGCTGTAGCCCAGCTCGAGCGCGGTTGCGTAGACGAAGGGCTTGAAGGCCGAGCCGGTCTGCCGGTTGGCCATCGTTGCGCGGTTGAAGGCACCGGCCACCTTCGTCTTGCGCCCGCCCACCATGCCGCGCACCGCGCCATCGGCCGACATCACCACGATCGCAGCCTCTGCCTCGGAGCCTTCCTTCAGCTTTTCCTCGAAAACTGCCTGCAGCGCATCTTCCGCCGCGCGCTGGATGCGCTGATCGAGCGTTGTCTTGATGATCACGTCTTCGGTGGTGTCGCGGGTAAAGAAATCGGGGCCCGATTCCATCACCCAGTCGGCGAAGTAACCGCCCGTCTGGGCCACCGCCGCCTCGGAGAGAGTGGCGGGGTCGGCCTGCGCGGCGCGCGCCTCCTCGGCTGTCAGGTAGCCCTGCTCCTCCATCAGCCGCAGCACCGTGGCTGCACGTTCCTGCGAGCGCTCGAGGTTGGTGGTGGGCGCGAGCCGTGTGGGCGCGGTGAGCAGCCCGGCGAGCATCGCGCCCTCCTGGGGGGTGAGCACGGCCGCGGGCTTGTCGAAATAGCGTTGTGCGGCGGCCTCGGCGCCAAAGGCGCCGCTGCCCATATAGGCGCGATTGAGATAGATCGAGAGGATCTCGCCCTTGGTATACTTGGCCTCCATGGCCAGCGCGTAGATCGCCTCCTGCACCTTTCGCCAGAGTGAGCCGCGGCGGCAATCCTGCACGTAATCCTGCTCGCTCTCCCATTCTTCCGGGTCGAACTGCACGCCCAGGCACAGAAGTTTCGCCGTCTGCTGCGTGATGGTGGAGCCGCCGTGGCCCGAGAGCGGGCCGCGTCCCTCGCTGAGGTTGATGCGAATGGCGCCGGCGATGCCGCGCGGGCTAACCCCCACATGCCAGTAGAAGCGCTTGTCTTCCGTCGCGATCACCGCGTTCTTCAGATGCGGGCTAACGCTCTCGGCTGTCACCACACCGCCGAACTGGTCGCCGCGCCATGCAAAGACCTCACCCTCGCGATCGAGCAGCGTGACGGAGCCGCGCGCGCGCCCGTCGAGCAGGGCATCCACTTCCGGCAGGGTTGAGTAAGTATAGAGCACGGCGCCGCCGATGATCAGCGCGATCACGGCCGTGATTCGCCACACGCCCGCCCAGATCAGCCGGAAAACCCAGCCGAAGAGGCCGAGGAACAGGCCGGATATGCCCCGGCGCCGGCGCGGCTTCGGTGGCGCGGCCTTGCGCTTTCGGAAAAGGCTCCATCCTGACTTGGGTTTGGCCTTCTTTTTCTGCCGCCTTTCCGCGACCAGACGCGGAGGCTTGCGACCTTTAGTGCTCATTCTTGCCCCACTCGGTACTGCCCGATTTTCGGAGTTTAACGCCGCTCCGCGGCAAAGTAGAGACCCGCACCGGATTTTTAATATGCTTAATTTTCAGACTTTGGATTTTTTTTGCATAATTTTTAATCAAAGAAGCCCGAGCGGCTGTGCCCGATCTGTGGAGTCGCCTTTCATCACCATGCCCATGTCGCTTTTCTGCAGTGGCAAAATCAACCCTTGCCCAGAGAATCCGAAAGGGGTGTCCTGTGAAACTCATCGTAGCAACCATCAAGCCGTTCAAGCTTGAGGATGTCCGCGAAGCGCTGACCGAGATCGGCGTACGCGGCATGATGGTGACCGAGATTAAGGGCTTCGGCGCTCAATCCGGCCACACCGAAATCTACCGCGGCGCCGAATACGCCGTGAACTTCGTGCCCAAGATCAAGCTTGAGGTCGCCGTGGCGGCCTCCATGGCGGATCAGGTCATCGAAACCATCACCAAGACCGCCCGCACCGGCAAGATCGGCGACGGCAAGATCTTCGTGCTGGACCTCGAACAGGCCCTGCGCGTGCGCACCGGCGAAACCAACGAAGACGCGCTTTGAGAAGCTGCGCGTAGAAGGGGAAACGATATGAAACCTACTCTCAAAACGGCTCTGGCTGCTGCAGCGCTTACCGCTCTGCCGTCGCTGGCCCTGGCGCAGGATGCCGCCCCGGGCTTCGACGAGATCGGCCCGTATATCATGACGACCCTGCTGTTCTGCATGGCAGGCTTCCTTGTGTTCTTCATGGCAGCCGGCTTCGCCATGCTCGAGGGCGGCCTCGTGCGCTCGAAGAACGTGACCATGCAGATGACCAAGAACATCGCGCTCTATTCCATTGCAGCGATCATGTATTGGCTGATCGGCTTCAACACGATGTACCCGGGCGATTTCAACGGATACTTCGCCATTGGCGGACCCACTGTGCTCGACCCTGTGGGCGTGGCGGCCGCCGATGCGGCGCTCGACTATGCCTCGATCGGCTCGGACTTCTTCTTCCAGCTCGTCTTCGTCGCGGCCACGGCATCGATCGTCTCCGGCGCGTTGGCCGAGCGCATCAAGCTCTGGCCCTTCCTCGTGTTCGTGGTCGTGCTCACCGGCCTGATGTATCCGATCTCGGGTTCGTGGCAGTGGGGCGGCGGCTGGCTGTCTGAAATGGGCTTCTCTGATTTCGCAGGCTCCACCGTGGTGCACTCCGTGGGTGGCTGGGCCGCTCTGGCAGGTGCCATCGTGCTCGGGCCCCGTCTCGGCAAGTACGGCAAGGACGGCAAGATCAACCCGATGCCTGGCTCCAACCTCGCACTTGCCACGCTCGGTACATTCATCCTGTGGCTCGGCTGGTTCGGCTTCAACGGCGGCTCGCAACTTGCCATGGGCACCGTGGGTGACGTCTCCGACGTGTCGCGCATCTTCGCCAATACCAACATGGCAGCCGCTGCCGGCGCCGTGACCGCGCTGATCCTCACACAGGTGATTTACAAGAAACCCGACCTCACGATGGTGCTGAACGGCGCACTCGCAGGCCTCGTTTCGATCACTGCCGAGCCTCTGGCGCCCACGCTCTTCGGCGCTCTCTGGATCGGTGCCGTGGGTGGCGTGATCGTGGTGCTCACCGTGCCGATGCTCGACAAGCTCAAGATCGACGACGTGGTCGGCGCCATCCCGGTGCACCTCTTCGCTGGCATCTGGGGCACCATCGCCGTGGTCTTCTACAACAGCGATGCCAACATCGTGACGCAGATCACCGGCATCGTGGCCTTCGGTGTCTTCACCTTCGTGGCCAGCCTGGTTCTGTGGTTCATCCTCAAGGCCGTGATGGGCCTGCGGGTGAGCGAAGAGGCCGAGATGGCCGGGCTCGACATGTCCGAAATGGGCATGGAAGCCTACCCCGAATTCTCCAACGCTTGATAAGAGCGTCTTTCCTGGAGCAACTCCCCCGGGCTTCGGCCCGGGGTTTTTTTTGGCTTGCGTGGCGCAGTAAATTCAATGCCTCCGGCGGAGGTATTTACGACAAGAAGAAACAGTGTGGCTCAGCCATTGACCTCGCGCGGCGCGCCTGTCGCCATGTTGATGCCGATATAGGGCAGCTTGGCCTGTTTCCACGCTCCGAAACCGCCGCCGAGATGCGCGATCTGCTTGAACCCCGCCTCGATGCACGCGCGAGCCACCTTCTCGGAGCGCACACCTGAGCCGCAGTGGAAGACGATGCGTTTCTCGCTCTGGCCCGGCAGTTTCCCGGCGTCGAAGAACGGCATCGGCATCAGCAGGGCGCCGGCGATATGCTCGAAGGAATATTCCTGCACGGTGCGCACATCGATCAGCACGATCTCGTTCTTCTTCCAGGCCTCGGCGACCTCCTCCACGGTCCATGTCTCCAGAACGGCATCTCCCACGGTTTCGGATTGCATCCCGATCTCCCTTTCCAACGGTGAATGGCTGGTGGCAGATTACGCCACATGAGGGCGATTTCCAGCCCAGAGAGAATTTCCGAATCGCGCGTGGCCATGCTAAACCTTGTAGGATGATCGAGATCAAACCCCATATAAGCGATGAACGGCCGCGAATCCGCCAGCTTGACGAGGCAGCGGCCAATCGCATTGCGGCCGGTGAAGTGGTCGAACGCCCTGCCTCCGCCGTGAAGGAACTGGTGGAGAACGCGCTCGACGCAGGCGCGCGGCGAATCGTGGTGGAATATGCCGATGGCGGCAAGACGCTCATTCGAGTGCGCGATGATGGCTGGGGAATGACACCGGAGGATCTGCCGCTCGCGCTTTGCCGCCATGCAACTTCGAAGATCGATGGCACCGACCTGCTCAACATCTCGAGCTTCGGGTTTCGCGGCGAAGCGCTTCCTTCGCTCGGCGCTGTGGGGCGGCTCACCATCACCTCACGCGCGGCGGGTTTCGAGGCTGCCGAGATCACCGTGAATGGCGGGCAGGTCGGGCCGGTGAAGCCCGCCGCGCTAGACCGTGGCACGATCGTGCTCCTGCGGGATCTCTTCCACGCCACCCCGGCGCGGCTGAAATTCATGCGCACAGACCGGGCCGAGGCACAGGCCATCGCCGACGTGGTGAAGCGGCTGGCCATGGCCGAGCCTTTCGTGGGCTTCACGCTGCGCGACCTGTCAGGCGGCGGCGAGGGGCGCGTGGTGTTTCGCGCCGACCGGGAGACTGGCGAAATGTTTGGCGCACTCCGGGGGCGGCTGGCGCGCATTCTTGGGCGCGACTTCACCGAGAACGCCATGCGCATCGAGGCCACCCGCGAGGGGTTGACGATGACCGGTTTCGCCGGGCTGCCAACTTATTCGCGCGGCGCGGCGGTTGCGCAGTATCTCTTCGTCAACGGCCGCCCGGTGCGCGACAAGATGCTCTACGGCGCCCTGCGCGCCGCCTATCAAGACGTGATGAGCCGCGACAGACATCCGGCCGCGGCCCTCTTCATCACCTGCGACCCGGTGCTCGTGGATGTGAATGTACATCCTGCCAAGGCTGAGGTGCGGTTTCGCGATCCGGGGCTGGCACGGGGGCTTATCGTCTCGGGCCTTCGCCATGCGCTGGCCGAGGCGGGGCATCGCTCTTCTTCCACCGTGGCCGGGGCGACGCTGGGCGCGATGCGGCCCGAACAGATGCCGATGCCCGATGGCCGCGCGCGTATCTACCAGATGGACCGCCCCTCGCCGTCTGCACTTCGCAGCGCCGCTGCGATGCAGGCTCCCGCGGAGATGGGCTTCGCTGAATTCGGTGGCGGCTATAGTGCGCGGGTCGAGCCGCGCACGGAGGAGGCAGACGTAGAGGCGCACGCCACACAATCCCTGCCGCTCGGCGCAGCGCGCGCGCAGGTGCATGAGAACTACATCATTGCGCAAACCGAGACCGGCATGGTGATCGTAGATCAGCATGCGGCACATGAGCGGCTGGTCTACGAAAGGCTCAAGCGACAGGTCGACGAGAACGGCGTGGCCGCACAGGCTCTGCTCATCCCCGAGATCGTAGAGCTCGGCGAGGCCGGCGCGTCGCGGCTGCTCGAGGAGGCCGATGCGCTCGCCGCGCTTGGGCTCGTCATCGAGCCCTTCGGCCCGGGCACCATCGCGGTGCGCGAAACACCCGCGCTCCTCGGCACCTGCAATGCCGAGGCGCTGTTGCGCGATGTGCTCGACGAGCTGGAGAGCGAGGGAGAGAGTCTCTCCATACGCTCCCGAATTGACGCCGTTCTCTCACGCGTCGCCTGCCACGGCTCGGTGCGTTCGGGCCGCCGGATGAGTGCTGACGAGATGAACGCGCTTCTGCGCGAGATGGAAGCGACGCCCAGATCAGGGCAATGCAACCACGGGCGGCCCACCTATGTGGAGCTCCGCCTTTCGGATATCGAGCGGCTCTTCGGGCGCACATGATCCAGATCGGCACGCTCACCCTCGCGTTTGACGATCCGTTTACGCTTTTTGCCCTGGGCGTGGGCGGGCTCCTGCTGCTCATCGCCTGCCTCGCCATCGTCTCGGCCCGCGCCGCCGCACGCTCCGCCAGAATGACAGAGCCGCTCCTGCGGCAGATGGGCGACCTCGGCGCCCGGGTGCAGAACCTGAGCGACGGTCAGCACCAGCTTGCGGGCGGGCTCACGCATGTCTCGGAAGCGCAGGCGCAGGCGCAGGCCAATATGCTGCATCTGATGGAAAAACGCCTCGCCCATGTGCAGGAGCAGATGAACCAGAACCTGCACGGCTCCGCGAGACGCACAGCACAGAGCCTGGGCGAATTGCAGCAGCGGCTCACGGCGATCGACAAGGCACAAGAGAACATCACCAAGCTTTCGGGCGACGTGCTGAGCCTGCAGGACATCCTCTCCAACAAGCAGACCCGGGGTGCCTTTGGTGAGATCCAGCTGCATGACATCGTCTCAAAGGCGCTACCCTCTGACAGCTTCACCTTTCAACATACGCTATCGAATGGGAGGAGGGCGGATTGCCTCATTCACCTGCCCAACCCGCCCGGGCCGATCTGCATCGACAGCAAGTTTCCGCTGGAAGCCTATGAAGCGCTGCGCCGGGCGGCGAACGATCGGGAGGTGAACGAGGCGGCGAAGCTCCTGCGCAACGCTGTGCGCAAACACATAAGAGACATAGCCGAGCGCTATATCCTAGAGGGCGAGACGGCCGACGGGGCGTTGATGTTCCTGCCGTCAGAAGCCGTCTATGCCGAACTTCATGCCAATTTCGCCGAACTTGTCCGCGATGGGTTCTCGGCACGGGTGTGGATCGTGTCGCCCACCACCTGCATGGCCACGCTCAACACCATGCGCGCGATTCTGAAGGATGCGCGGATGCGCGAACAGGCCGGTGCGATACGGCGCGAACTTGGGCTGCTATTCGCGGATGTGGAGCGTCTGGGCAGCCGGGTGGAGAACCTCGACCGCCATTTCAGTCAGGCAGCCAAGGATATCTCGGAGATCAAGATCTCCGCCGACAAGGCGGGACGGCGCGCGCGGCGGCTCGACAATTTCGATTTCGAGGAGCTTGCACCAGAAACGGAGCCGACCATCGTGAAACTGCCAAGCAGGGATGCGTAGGGTGGGCTTTCAGCCCACCTCCGCAGGTTGTCCAGCACACAGGTGGGTTGAAAACCCACCCTACGAGCGGCAATGCTTCGCGATTTCGCGGTTCAGCAGGCCCGTTTCCACGAGTTGGCAACGGTCGCGCGCTTCGTAGTAGTAACCCCGCGCATACCACATCACCGCCTCGTCCATGTTGCCATCGGAGACGAGCCACGCGCCGCGCAGATACTTGACCGCCCATTTGAGGTTGGTCTCGGCATCGAGCAGGTCGGAGGCCTCGCCACGAAAGCCGATACCGCGCGCGGTGGCCGGCAGGATCTGCATCATTCCGTAATAGGGGCCATTGCGCGCCTTGGGTCGGTAATCGCTCTCGCGCTGCACCACCTTGTGCACCAGCGGGCGCGGCACTTCGTAGTGATCGGCATACTGGTTGATCAGTTCCCGCAATTCCCATGTCTCGTTGGGATAGAGTGGCGGCTCTGCGCGGGTCGAGAGGTTGGCATCGCGCGAGGCACCGCAGGCGGCCAAGAGGCCAAAAGATGCGACGATCAGGATGTGTTTCAGGCGCACTGGCAAGATCTCCACGGGCGGACACCCGGCAAAAAGCTCGAAAATCGCGCCTTTTGCAAGCTTTGGCTTGCCGCATGGGCGGTTTCTTGCCTCAAAAGAACATGATAGCGCTAGCGCCGGACGGCTCAGGTGGTTTCGAGGCAATGCCGCCGGAAGGCACGCTTGAGCATGTCGAGTTCCTCGCGTAGCAGGGTCATTTCCACCCGGATGTCATAGGCCAGAGCATCGCCCGCCATCAGCGTGAAGCTCGCCACCGTCTCGCCGCTCACCGTGTCGCGGATGAGGAAGGTCTGGATGCCGTCAGAGATCACATGCGCCGGCACCGGCACCCTCAGCGCCCATGCCTTGGCGTCGGGCAGCGCAAGGAGTTCGACACCTTCGAGCGGCTGCTGCAGATGCGTCACCTCGATCTTGGGCGGCTCGGTGGAACCGTCGGTGCGCGCGATCACCCCTTCCCAGACCCCTTCGAAGAGCCGTGTCTTGGTCAGTGTCAGGTCGCTCATTGCGCTCTCCGTGTCTTTGCTGCGCGTACGGCGTCAGAATGCCGCCCTTTGGCGCCGGCTGCAGGTGAGATCCCGCAGGGTCACCTGACTCATCTGCGGGTTCTCGAAAATCAGGTCGATCCAGGCGCGCTCGATCCGTTTCTCGTTGAGGTTGGAATAGGCGAGGTCGAACTCGACCATCACCAGATCCTCGTGCAGCGGCAACTCGCGCACCAGTTGCTCGGTATTGGGCCCGTGCTTGATGTTGAGCCGGGCGAAGACCTCCAGCGGCTTCTCGAGTTCCACGATCGTATCGAGCCGCATCAGGTGGTTGCGCGTGAGCCCATTCACCGCGTCGCCGGGCATGTCGAGAACGAGCGAGAGGAACGACCCCTCGAAGCTGAAGACATCCATCCGCAGACCAAAGGGAGCCAGATCGGCCTCGCGGGTGTTGCGCACCTGCCGGAGGGTCAGCTCGGAATGGGCGCAGTCGTGAAACAGCGTGATCTCGTCACCGAGCCGCGTATTGCTTTCCGCAGAGGATACGCCGGCCCGCGGCAGCGGCTCGCGCCAGAGCGTAGGGCGCCAAGACCAATCGGTGCCATGCGGCTTTGGAAATACGTTGGAGCCGATCACGGGAAGGGAAAGCCGGTTGTCGGCCACGGCGATCATCTCGTTAAGGGCGAAGCGCAGCGCCCGGGCACGGGCCCGTGTGCGCCGGAGCTCCTCGAGGTTCATCGCCGGCGCACCGCGCGCCAGCCGGCGCCACCGTGCGAGATCGCTGAACTGGCGAAGTGACTCAAGCATCGAAACCATGCCTCAACGGATCTCGCTACGAACGCATGCTGCCCATACAAATCCTGTCATAGCATTAACCGCGACAGCGAAACAATCCACTGCCGGGCGCGTCACTCGGAGGGCGCCAGCACCGGGCTCTCGCGCCGCAACCCGCGCGCGAGATCGGTGAGCAGCGCCCGGCCCTTGTCGCCCGCCATCGGGCTTTTCAGAGGTGCGTAAAGCGCGACGCCCACCAGATGCCCGTTGAGCACCATCGCGCCACGCCAATGGCGCGGGTCGCCGCCGGGCAGGATCTGGTCGCCGCCCGCATCGAGATGCACCAGTGTCATGTCGGACCGCTCGACCGAGCCGAGCACGGCGCCTGCCGAAACGCTGCGCGCCACATCTTCCACGCCGGGATGAGGAGTGCCGCCATTGCCGGGCAGCACCGAGACCGTCATCACCACGGGCGGCACCTCCTGCCCGCGCACGCCGCTCAGGGCCTCACAGCTCGCGAGCAGCACGAAACCGCCCGTTTCCCTGCGCCGCATTGTCTTGCGGTCGATGCAGTAGCCCGGCGGGCCACGCACCACCACCTCCCCCTCGTAAAGCTCGACCTTGCGCAGCACATCGCGCGCCACCGGTTCCGAGCGCCCGCCCGAGAGAAAGCCAAGCGCGCCACTTTCCTCGCCGAGACATCCCGCCAGGGGCAGAAGCGCGGCAAGCAGGGCGCCCCGCGCCGCGCAAAGGCGCAGCCGGGGCGCGAGCCTGTCAGATATCCATGTAGACATGCTTCTCGGCCTTGCCGCCCGGATGGGTGACAGCGCCCTTGTAGGTCTCGCCCACGAGTTGCGCGTATTTCCACAGCGCGCCCGAGGCGTAGATCGTGTCGCGCGGGCCGGCCCACGCGGCCTTGCGCTGCGCCATCTCCTCTTCGGACACATCGACCGAGAGCTCGCCCTTGATCGCGTCGATTGTGATCATGTCGCCCGAGCGAATAAGCGCGATCGGCCCGCAATGCGCCGCCTCCGGGCCCACATGGCCCACGCAGAAGCCGCGCGTCGCGCCCGAGAAGCGGCCATCGGTGATGAGCGCCACCTTCTTGCCCATGCCCTGCCCCGAAAGCGCGGCGGTGGTGGCGAGCATCTCGCGCATCCCCGGCCCGCCCGCCGGCCCCTCGTTGCGGATGACGATCACCTCGCCCTCTTCATACTCGCGGTTCTGAACGGCGGCGAAGGCATCCTCCTCGCATTCGAACACGCGCGCGGGCCCGGTGAACACCTGGTGCTCCGGCGCGATCCCGGCGACCTTCACGATGGCGCCCGAGGGCGCGAGGTTGCCCTTGAGGCCCACCACGCCGCCGGTCTTGGTGAGCGGCTTCTCGATCGGATAGATCACCCGGCCATCCGCCTCGCGCTCGATCAGGTCGAGCTCCTCTCCGATGGAACGCCCCGAGGCCGTCATGCAATCTTCGTGGATGAGCCCCGCCTTGCGCAGCTCCTTCATCACCACCGGGATGCCGCCCGCGTCGAACAGATCCTTGGCCACGAACTGGCCGCCCGGCTTGAGATCCACGAAATACGGCGTGTCGCGGAAGATTTCGCAGACATCGTCGAGGAAGAAGTCGATCCCCGCCTCATGGGCGATGGCGGGCAGGTGGAGCCCTGCATTGGTGGAGCCGCCGGTGCAGGCCACCACGCGAGCGGCGTTCTCGAGGCTCTTCAGCGTTACGACATCACGAGCGCGGATATTCTTCTCCAGCAGATGCATCACCGCCTTGCCCGAGGCCTCGCCATACTGGTCGCGGCTCTCGTAGGGCGCGGGCATGCCCGAGCTGTTCATCAGCGCGAGCCCGATCGCTTCGGAAACGCAGGCCATGGTGTTGGCGGTGAACTGCCCGCCGCAGGCCCCCGCGCTGGGGCAGGCCACGCGCTCGAGCATGGCGAGCGCCTTGTCGGAAAGCTCCTTGTTCTGGTGCCGGCCCACGGCCTCGAACATGTCCTGCACCGTCAGGTCGCGCGAGCGGAAGTCTTCCGGGATCTCGTCCACCTGCGGGGCCTTGCCGGGCAGGATCGAGCCGCCATAGATGAAGACGGAGGGCACGTTGAGCCGCACCATGGCCATCATCATCCCCGGCAGGCTCTTGTCGCATCCCGCGAGTCCAACGAGCGCGTCATAGCAGTGGCCGCGCATCGTCAGTTCCACGGTATCGGCAATCGCCTCGCGGGAAGCGAGCGACGAGCGCATCCCCTCGTGGCCCATGGCGATCCCGTCGGTCACGGTGATGGTGGTGAATTCGCGCGGCGTGCCATGCGCCTCCTTCACCCCGCCCTTCACCGCCTGTGCCTGACGGCTCAGCGCGATGTTGCAGGGCGCGGCCTCGTTCCAGCAGGTGGCAACCCCCACGAGCGGCTGGTGGATTTCCTGCTCGGTCATGCCCATCGCGTAATAGTAGGACCGGTGCGGCGCGCGCGCCGGGCCTTCCGTCACGTATCGGCTGGGGAGTTTCGACTTGTCGAACTTGGTCATCTGGGGCTCTCCTGGATCGTATTCAAAAAATGTCTAGGGGAGCGGGGCGGCGCGGGCAAGCGGGTTGTCCCTGTTCGCATGCCTGCTCTTCCGGAACTGTTGGATGCCTCCGGCTGGAAATATCCCGGGGGAGGCGCCGAAGGCGCCGGGGGCAGCGCCCCCTTATTCCGCCGCGGCCATCGCCGCTTGCGCGCAGAAACAGGAGGCCGCCACCGCCCTGTCGGCCCGCGCCTGCGCGAGGTCGAGCCGTTGGCGCACCTGCACGATCTCCACAGCCTCGCCCCGCGCCCCGAGGCAATCGTGGAGGCCCTTGAGGCTCCAGATGTTGTCGGGATGCACAGTGGCACGTGAGAGCTGCCCGCCAAGCCCCAGATCCTCGCGGAAGACCGCCTCTGCCTCGTCCAGCCGCCCCTGCTCGAGGAGCAGCGCGCCGAGCGCGTGACGGGTGGGCTGCATCCAGCCCCAGGGTTCGTCATAGGGCAGCGCGTCGTCCAGCGCGACCGAGCGGCGGAGCGCGGCGAAGGCCTCGTCGAACCGCCCCTGACGGTAGAGGATCTCGCCTCGCAGCATCTCGGCGCCGATCGCAAGCAGGTCGATCACGCGATTGTTGTGCACGAGCCGGGTTTCCGGCACCCGTTCCATCGCTGTGTGATAGAGCGCTTCTTCCCTCAGGGCCGCGTCCACATCGCCCAGCGCCGCGTGGCCCACGGCGCGGGCGTAATGCACATGCGCCGCCAATGTGCAGTAAAGCTGCGGATCGTCCGGAAGCGCAAGTTCCGTGGCCTCGCGCCAGCGCCCGAAGCGCACGAGCACATGCGGCTCAAACCCCAGATAGGCCTCGAAGTAATCCGCCATCGGCGGGCTTTCCATCCGCAGCATCTCCTCCGGCACAGTCTCCGCCGCACCCCGCACCGCGCGCAGCGCCGGCTCGATCTGCCCGAGAAACATCGCGCCGTAGATCACGAAGTGGTAGTTGTGCAGCCGGTAACCGGAATAGATGTTGTATGCGCCCTTGGCGCGCCAGTATTTCAGGTCGGCTTCCACCGCGGCCTCGTTCCAGTGCACCACGTCGGCGTAATTCCCGCAGAGCACGTCGATATGGGTAGGCATGTGGATGAGATGCCCCGCATCCGGCACCAGGCGGCGCAGCACGTCGGCGGCCTTCAGGGCCTTCTCCGGGAAGGGCGACATCTCCATCAGGTGAACATAAAGGTGCAGAAGACCCGGATGGCGCATCGCGTCGGGCACCTCGGCCATGCCATGTTCGAGTGCCGCGCGCGCCTCCTCCGTTCGGGCGCCTTCGGCGGGTCGGCCCGAGGGCAAGTCCCACATCTTCCAAGGCGTGAGATTGAGGAGCGCTTCGGCATAAACGGTGCGAACCTCCAGATTGTCGGGATAGGCCGCACAGGCCTCTTGCATCCGATCGGCGAAGGCCACGTTCCAGCCTTTCATCTCGGCCTTGGAAGCTGGCTCGGGCTGCGGGTAGCGGGCGGGCAGAGCCTCGATCAGCGCGACCTCCCAGCTGCTCACCTGCCCCACGAGGGCAAGCGCCGCCTGCGATGCCTCGTGCCCCACGGCGAGCGCCGCCGCGCGGCCGGCCTCGTCGAAGAGATCCCAAGGCATGTTGTAATTGGGCCCCGCCGCGTATGCCCGGCCCCAATGCGCCATGGCGCAGCGCGGGTCGGCCTCCAGGGCGCGCTCGAAACAGGCCACCGCCTCTTCGTGATTGTAGCCATAAGTCCACAAGAGCCCGCGGTCGAACCAGAGCTGCGCCTCCGACGATGCGGTGGTGACGGGGAAACTGTGATCCCCCAGGTCGAAATACGACTCCATTGGCCCACCTCCCTGCTGTTGCTGCCGAAAGCCTAGGTGAACCGCCCGCGCCTGTCATCCTTGCAGATGACGACGTGCCCGATTGCCCCGCCCCCGCGCAGGGCCTATCTCTGCGCCCATGCGCTACGCCGCCCATGAGATCCTCACCGCCCCGGCCCGGCCCTCGGCCAACCCCCTGCGACTGCTGGCGGGCGTGGTGCTCGGTACGCTCGTCTTCCTGTCGATGGCCTTCATGTATGCGGGCACAGTGCCCGGCCTCATCGGCGTCGAGGCGGCGCGGAACTTCACCGATGGCGGCACACCGCTGGCGGTGATCGTGATGCTGGCCGAGTTCGTTTTTCTGTTCGCGGCGCTGGCACTGGTGCTGCGGGCGCTTCATCGTCGGGGCCTGGGCAGCCTTGTCGGGCCCCTGCCGCGCGCGGTCCGGCAATTTGCGCGCTGCACGGCCGCGCTCTTGCCGCTTTACCTGATCACGCTCGTGCTGCCGATGCCCGAGCCCTACCGGCTCGAGCCGAATCTGGGGCTTTCCCTCTGGCTGTCATGGCTGCCGCTGGGGCTCTTCTGTGTCTTCATCCAGATCGGGGCCGAGGAGTTTGTCTTTCGCGGCTACCTGCAAAGTCAGCTCGCCGCACGATTCCGTCATCCGCTGGTCTGGCTCGGGCTGCCCTCCTTCGCGTTCGGGATGCTGCACTACGACACTGGCCTTGCGGGCGAGAACGCGTGGATGGTGGCGCTCTGGGCCACGCTCTTTGGTCTCGTGGCGGCTGACCTGACGGCGCGCAGCGGCACCCTCGGCCCGGCGCTCGCACTGCATTTCATCAACAACATCTTCGCGATTCTCGTCACCGCCCCCCTTGGCAGCCTCGACGGGCTCGCGCTCTACACTTTCCCCCTGCCACTCGACGAAGAGGGTATCGCCTGGGCCGTGCTTCCGGTGGAGACGCTCTTCACGCTCTGCGCGTGGCTCGCCGCGCGGCTGACGCTGCGAGCATGATTGCATTTCCCCCCTCCACCCACTATTTCGGGGCGGCAACGTCAACAGGGGCAGGCCGGCCATGAACTGGATCACCAATTACGTGCGCCCGCGGATCAACTCGATCTTCTCGCGCCGTGAAATCCCGGAGAACCTGTGGACCAAGTGCGACGAGTGCGGCACCATGCTGTTCCATCGCGAACTGAGCCAGAACCTCAACGTCTGCACCAATTGCGGCCACCACATGCCGATCGTGCCGCGCGCACGTTTCGCGGCGCTGTTCGATGGCGGGCTCTTTACCGAGGTGGACGTGCCGATGCCGGTGGCCGACCCGCTGCAGTTCCGCGACCAGAAGAAATATCCCGACAGGATGCGCAGCGCGCAGAAGGCCACGGGCGAGAAGGAAGCGATGCTGGTGGCACGCGGCGAGATCGGGCGCACGCCGATCATCGCGGCGGCGCAGGATTTCTCCTTCATGGGCGGCTCGATGGGCATGTATGTGGGCAATGCCATCATCGCCGCCGCCGAGGAGGCGGTGAAGCTCAAGCGCCCGCTGATCCTTTTTTCCGCCGCCGGGGGCGCGCGGATGCAGGAGGGCATCCTTTCACTCATGCAGATGCCGCGCACCACGGTCGCGGTGCAGATGCTGCGCGAGGCGGGGCTGCCCTATATCGTGGTGCTCACCCATCCCACCACCGGCGGTGTGTCGGCCTCCTACGCGATGCTGGGCGATGTGCATATCGCCGAGCCCAACGCGCTCATCTGCTTCGCCGGCCCGCGAGTGATCGAGCAGACCATCCGCGAGAAGCTGCCCGAAGGCTTCCAGCGCGCCGAATACCTGCTCGACCACGGGATGCTCGACCGGGTGACCAAGCGCACCGAGATGCGCGACGAGCTGATCTCCATCACCCGGATGCTGCTGGGCCTGCCGCCTGCCGTGAAAGGCGATCTGCCGGCGCCCGATCCCGAACCCGCGGAAGAGCCCGCCCCCGCACCGGAAGAGACGCAGGAAAAAGCCGCAGAACCCGCGCCCGAACCCGACGCGGAACCCGCCCCGAAGAAGGCAGCCTCCAAGAAATGAACGCCCCGGCCTCGGACGTCATCCTCGAACGGATGATGGCGCTTCACCCGAAAATCATCGACCTCACGCTCGACCGGGTCTGGCGCCTGCTCGACCGTCTGGGCAACCCGCAAAAAGCCCTGCCCCCCGTCATTCATATCGCCGGCACCAACGGCAAGGGCTCGACGCTGGCGATGATCCGCGCCGGGCTCGAAGGGGCCGGGCGAACGGTGCATGCCTACACGTCGCCGCATCTCGCGCGGTTTCACGAGCGCATCTACCTTGCAGGCAGCCTGATCTCCGAGGCCGATCTCACTGCCGTGCTCGACGAGTGCTACGAGGCCAATGGCGGCGATTCCATCACCTATTTCGAGATCACAACCTGCGCCGCCCTGCTTGCCATGTCGCGGGTGCGGGCGGATTACACGCTGCTCGAGGTGGGCCTCGGCGGGCGCCTTGACGCAACCAACGTGATCGACACTCCCGCCCTCACCGTGATCACCCCGGTGGCGATGGATCACGAGGCCTTTCTCGGCGATACGCTCGGCAAGATCGCCTTCGAGAAGGCAGGCATCCTGAAGCGTGGCGTGACCTGTGTGGTGGGCCCGCAAGCCGATGAAGCGATGGAGGTGATCGAGGAGCGCGCGCGCGTGGTCGGCGCCCCGCTTCTGGCCCAGGGCCAGCACTGGCATGTAACGACCGAACGCGGGCGTCTGATTTTTCAAGACGATACCGGCCTGCGCGACCTGCCGCTCCCCAACCTGCTCGGTGCGCATCAATACGACAATGCGGGCGCGGCGCTCGCCGGCCTGCGGCACCTGAAGGCGGGCGACGCCGCGCTCGAGGCGGCAGTCACCCAGGCGCGCTGGCCCGCGCGGATGCAGCGGCTCACCCATGGCCCGCTGGTGGATGCTGCGGGCGAGGCGGAGCTTTGGCTCGACGGTGGGCACAACCCTGCCGCGGGTGAGGCGCTCGGGCGCTATCTCGCCACGCTTTCAGAGCGGCCCACGCATCTCGTCTGCGGGATGATGAACACCAAGGACGTGCGAGGCTACATGCGCCCGCTCGCGGCCCATGCCGCCTCGCTCACCGCGCTTTCCATTCCCGGCGAGGTCAATACCCTGCCCGCCGCCGACACCGCCGCCGCTGCACGCAACGTGGGCATGGAAGCAGGCATCGCCGCCAGCGCGCGGGAAGCGGTGGAGGCCATCGTGGCGCAAGACCCGCGCGCGCGCATTCTCATCTGTGGCTCGCTCTATCTCGCCGGCACGGTGCTGCGCGAAAACGGCTGATCGCCCGCTCCAGCGAGCGGGCGATGGTGCGCCTGCCGCAAGCGGGCTTACTCCTTCGGCATCAGCGCGCGGATGGCGAACATGCCGTCGGGGCCTTTCTCGAGCATCATCATCACCTCGTCGCCAGCCTCCACGCCCTCGATCTCGGCTCCGTCCAGAACTCCGAGGTCCATCGTCATGGCGGGCCAGCCGATCTCGGCGATGGGACCGTGGGTGACATTCACCTTCTCCGCCGAGATACTGTTGACGGTCGCCTCGGCATGAATGCCCTCCATGGCCTCGTGCGACGCCATGTCGTGGCCCGAATGCGTGTCGCTCGCCCATGCAATGGCCGGAACGAGAGCTGCATAGGCGATGGTGGTGAGAAATCTGCGCATGTTGGTCTCCTTTTGCAAAGCGCATGAATGCCCCGGCTACGCGCCGGGCTGTGGTGGGATAAGGGGGCGAATGGGCTGCCACATCTGCCGGTTGACCCGCCCGAGGGCGAGGCGTTTCCAGATCACGAAGATCGCGGGGATGACGAAGAGCGTGAGAAGCGTGGCGGTGGCCATGCCGCCAATCATCGGCGCGGCGATGCGCTGCATGATCTCCGAGCCGGTGGCATCGCCATACATGATGGGGATAAGCCCGGCGAAGATGGTCGCCACGGTCATCAGCTTCGGCCTGAGCCGCAGGAGCGCGCCCTCGAACACCGCCGCCTCGATATCCTCGCGGCTGACCCGCCGGCCCTGCTCCTTCGCCGCCAGCACGCGCCTGTCCCATGCGAGGTTGAGGTAGAGCAGCATAACGATGGCCGTCTCCACCGCCACGCCCGCCAGTGCGATGAAACCCACCAGCACCGCCACCGACACCGAGTACCCGAGATAGAAGATCAGCCAGACGCCGCCCGCCAGCGCCACCGGCAGGGCCAGAAGGATGATGGCCACCTCCGTCACCCGGTTGAAGGCCAGAAACAGCATCAGCGTGATGATGAGCAGCGTGGCCGGGGCGACGAGGCCAAGCCGCTCCTGCACGCGTTCGACATATTCGTATTGTCCCGACCACGCGATGGAGTAGCCCGGCGGCAGCGCCACCGTCTCGGCCACCACCCGCTGCGCCTCGGCCACGTAGGAGCCAAGGTCGCGCCCCGCGATGTCGATGAAGACGAAGCCCGTGCGCCGCGCGTTCTCCGAGCGGATCATGCCGGGGCCGTCCACCAGCTTTACCTCGGCCACCGCGCCCAGCGGGATATGCGCGCCCGAGGGGGTGACGATGGGCAGGTCCTCCAGCCGGTCGGGGCTGTCGCGCCAGTCGCGCGGGTAGCGCAGGTTGATGGGAAATCGCTCGAGCCCCTCGACCGACTCCGCGATGGTCTGCCCGCCGATGGCGGTTTGCACCACCTGCTGCACATCCTCGATGGAGAGCATGTAGCGGGCCGCCGCCGCGCGGTTGATGTCGATCTCGATGAAACGCCCGCCGACCGGCCGTTCGGCATAGGCCGAGGCCGTGCCCTGAATGCCGGCCACCGCCTTTTCCACCGCTACGGCGATCTCCTCGATCACGCCCAGATCGGCGCCCGAGACCTTCACGCCCACCGGAGTCTTCACGCCCGTGGCCAGCATGTCGATCCGGTTCTTGATGGGCTGGATCCACACGTTGGTGACGCCCGGCACCTGCACCCGCGCATCGAGCTCGTTGCGGATGTCCTCCATGCCGATGCCCGGGCGCCACGCCTCGCGCGGCTTCAGCTGGATGGTCGTCTCGATCATGGTGAGGGGCGCGGGGTCTGTCGCGGTTTCGGCCCGGCCCAGCTTGCCATGCACCGTTGCCACCTCGGGCACCTGAGCGATCATCCGGTTGGTCTGCTGGAGCACCTCGCGGGCCTTGCCGATGGAGACGCCGGGATAGAGCGAGGGCATGTAGAGAAAATCGCCCTCGTTGAGCTCCGGCATGAACTCGGTGCCGAGCCGCTGGAGCGGGTGCCACATGGAAGCCACCAGCGCCGCCGCGAGCAGCGTGGTGGCCCAGGGCCATGCCACGGCGGCATCGAGGAAGGGCCGGTAGATCCATTGGCAGAGCAGGTTGAGCGGATTTTTTCGCTCGGCCACGATGCGGCCGCGGATGAAGTAGCCCATCAGCACGGGCACCAGCGTGATCGAGAGGATCGCTGCTGCGGCCATCGCGTAGGTCTTGGTGAAAGCCAGGGGCTTGAAGAGCCGGCCTTCCTGCGCCTCCAGCACGAAGACCGGCAGGAAGCTCACCGTGATGATCGCCAGCGAATAGAAGAGCGCCGGTCCCACCTCCTGCGCCGCGTCCCGCGCGGCCTGCCAACGCTCCTCCGAGGAAAGCCGCCTGCCCTCCATCTTTCGGTGCATCGCCTCGATCATCACCACGGCGGCATCCACCATCGCGCCGATGGCGATGGCGATGCCGCCCAGAGACATGATGTTCGCGTTGACTCCCTGCAGCCGCATCACCGCGAAGGCCGTTAGCACACCCAGTGGCAGGAAGAGCACGATCACCAGCGAGGAGCGCAGGTGCAGAAGGAACGCACCGCAGACGAGCACCACCACGATGAACTCCTCGGTGAGCTTCTTCCTGAGGGTCTCGATTGCCCGCTCGATCACGCCCGAGCGGTCATAGGTGGTGACGATCTCCACCCCCTCGGGCAGCGAGGCGCGCAGGGTGTCGAGCTTCGCCTCCACCGCCTTGATGGTGGAAAGCGCGTTCTCGCCCCAGCGCATCACGATCACCGCGCCCACCGCATCGCCCTCGCCGTTGAACTCGCCCACGCCGCGCCGCATCTGCGGCCCGAGGCGAATTTCGGCCACGTCTCCCAGCGTGAGCGCGGCGCCGCGCGTGTTCACCATCAGCGGGATCTCGGCCAGATCCTCGATGCTGTCGATATAGCCCGTGGCACGCACCATGTATTCGGCCTCGGCCATCTCGATCACGCTGCCGCCGCTCTCCCGGTTGGCCTCGCCGATGGCCGCGCGCAGGCTGGCGAGCGGGATGCCGAAGGCGCGCAGCTTGTCGGGGCTCACCACCACCTGGTATTGCTTCACCATCCCCCCGATGGTGGCCACTTCCGAGACGCCTTCGACCGTCTGCAACTCGTATTTCAGGAACCAGTCCTGAAGCGTGCGAAGCTGCGAGAGATCGTGCCCGCCAGTGCGGTCAATGAGCACGTATTGATAGATCCATCCCACGCCCGTGGCATCCGGCCCCAGCTCTGGGTTCACACCCGCGGGCAGACGCGATTGCACCTGAGCGAGATATTCCAGCACCCGCGAACGCGCCCAGTAAAGATCCGTCCCATCCTCGAAGACCACGTAGACATAGCTGTCGCCGAAGAAGGAGAAGCCGCGCACATCCACCGCGCCCGGCACCGAGAGCATCGCGGTGGTGATCGGGTAGGTCACCTGATCTTCCACCACCTGCGGCGCCTGCCCGGGATAGGGAGTCTTGACGATCACCTGCACGTCGGAGAGATCGGGGATCGCATCCACCGGGGTGCTGCGCAGCGCCCAGACGCCTCCCGCGCCGAGGAACAGCGCCAGCACGATCACGAGAAAGCGGTTCGATACCGACCAGCGGATGATCGCGGGGATCATTGGCCCAGCTCCTCGATGCCAACGAGCGACAGCGCCATGTCTGGCCCCTGGAGGAGCAGCAGGCCGGTTTCAACGCCGAGGGGCAGGCTCGCCGGGTCCACCCCTTCGGCGAGTGCGAAATCCATCGTCATGCCCGGCATGCCGATGGCCGCGATCGGGCCGTGGGTCACATTGGCCATGCCGCTCTCGGCGTCGATGCTGTTGATCGTGCCGGTCACCGTCATCGGAACGGGCTTGGGGTCGAACGCGTCGAGCATCATTGTCATCCCGTCGGGGCGACTGAAGGTAAGCGTCAGCTCCTCGCCAAGGGGCAAGCTTTCTGGCGCGAGCGCATCCGACAGGGCGAAGTCCATGGTCATACCCGGCATGCCGATCTCGGCGATGGGGCCATGCGCGATGCTGGCCGTGCGCGCCTCGGGATCGACGCTGTTGATGGTGCCGCTCACGGTGATCGGCGGGGCCGCCGGAGTCTCGGGCATGTGCCCGGCGGTTTCCGGCTCCGCCGTGGCCAGCTCCGCATCGCCCTCGGGCCGAACAGAAACGATGGCAAACATGCCCCCCTCTCCCGCCGCCAGGTCGAAGGTCACCGGCGCCCCGAGCGGGATCGCGTCGGTATCCACGCCCGCCACGTCGAGATCCATCCGCATGGCGGGCCATCCAAGCGCCGGGATCGGATCGTGGCTGATGGTGAGCTTGCCCTCGGGGGTAACCGCATGAACGATGCCGGTGCCGGTGGCGTCCACCCCGTCGTCGCGTCCGAGACTGGTCAGCGCCAGCAATCCATCTGCGCCCCGCACCGCCTGGAAAGCCACCTCGTCGCCCTCGGTCAGCTCCTCCAGGTAGACATCAGAGCGCAGCGCGAAGGCGGTCTCCATCGCGGGCCATCCAAGCGCTTCAATGGGGCCATGCGCGATGCGCGCCTGCCGCGTTTCTGCATCGAATGCCAGCAGCACGCCCTTGCCAATGGCGGGCTCCACATCAGTAGGCGCGAAACGCGTCAGCCCCGCGTTGAGCGCGCTTTCGCTGTCGATCAGGAACTGCGCCGAGGCCACCACCTCCTCACCGGGTGCCAGACCCTGCACGATCTCTGTTCGCCCGCCCGTGCCGAAGCCGCCGCGCAGCCCGGTCGTTACCAGACGCGGTCGAAAGCTGCCGTCGGGCCGCCGCAGGATCACGCGCTCGGCCCGGCCCGTGCGGATCACCGCCTCGGACGGCACGGTGAGCGCTTGCCGCGCCTCAGCCGGCACCAGTGCAACGGTGGCGAACATGTTGGGCCGGAGCAGTCCCTCGGCATTGTCGAAGCGTAACCGCACACGCAAAGTGCGCGTCCGAGGGTCGAGCTCGGGAAAAATATAGTCGATCTCGCCCTCGAAGACGCGCCCCGGCAGATGCTCGAACCGCGCCTCGGCGCGCATGTTGGGCGCAACCAGCCCCATGTCGCGTTCGAAGACATCCACGAGCAGCCACACCGTCGAGGTATCCGCGAGCGACATCGCCCGCGTATCGGGCCGAAGATACATGCCATCGGCCGCCCCCAGCGCATAGATCACGCCATCCTGCGGCGCGTAGAAGCGGATGCGCTGGGCCGGGCGATCTGCTTGCGCCATCTCGTCGATCTGCCGGGGGCTCACGCCGAAATTCATCAGCTTGGTGCGAGCGATGGCGATTTCCGCCTCGAGACCTGCACGGGTGGCGCGCTGAAGCTCGGAACTGGCAATGGTGATCTCGGGTGCGTAGAGTTCGAAGAGCAGGTCGCCCTCGGCCACCTCGTCGCCCACTGCGCGCACCGCCAGTTGCTCGATCCAGCCCTCCACGCGGGTATGGATGTGGCTGGTCGCGTGCTCGTCATAGCCCACGAAACCTACTGTCTCGATACGGTGCGATATGTCTTCCACCCGGGCCACGGCGCTGCGCACGCCGATGGTGTTCACCTCCGCAGCCGAAAGCGTCACCTCCTCGGGGTCGCCCGAAGGCTCCTCGCCCGCGTAGACTGGCACCAGATCCATCCCCATGGGCGATTTACCCGGCCCGTCCTTGCGGAAATTCGGATCCATCGGCGCAACCCAGTAAAGGATCTCTGGCCCCTCGTCGCCGGCGTCCGCTACCAGCGCCAACCGTTCGCGTTCAACCCAGATGCCACCTGCCGCCCCGGCGGCAAGCGCCATGACCGCCAGCGCAAAATATCGTCCACGCATGTCTCATACCTGTCTCGTGATGGGCCGCAGGAATGCAGCCGCCGCAAAGCCACCCGGATGGCTCGCATCCGGGCCGTTCTATGAGAGAGATCAGGCCTGCTTTGGAGGCTTCTTCGCGCGTTCCGGCTCGGCTTGGGGCAGCCGCCGCTCGATCATGCGCGCGTAGCTGGCCGGGAGAAGCTGGAATTCCGGCAGGAGCGCCAGAAGCTCCGGACCAGCGGAAAAACAGCAGACGGTCATCGCGCAGGCGCCGTGGCCTTTGTGGGCGTTCCTGTCCGCTTGCACCGATTGCGCCGCCATCGGGCAATCCGCATCGCGCGCCATCGTCTCATGCCCGGCATGTTCGGAGATATGCTCGAGAGAGCCGCCGCGCTCGGAGAGACCAGCCCCCATGCCGATGGAGCCCGCAACGAACATCGTTACAAGCAATGCCATCAGTGTTTTCGAGACAGTGCGAACCAAAAGCGTCATGGCTTAACAGGATACGCGCCTTTGCTCGGCCATCCACCCCAAAGCCACCAAGGGCACTCTCAATGGCCCAAATTTTCGTGAACGCTGGAACGATCGGAATGCGCTCCGTCAGTTGATACCGTTTTCGAGCTGCAACTCGCGCACATACGTGATGATCGCGTCTACATCCGCACGGGTCAGCCCCTCCTGCGGGGGCATGTCGCCAAACCTCCAATGATGCGCGCGCACGCCATTCTGAACCGCCATGTGAAAGGCCATGTCGCCGTGATGCGACGGCTCGTAGATCTCGTGCACGAGCGGCGGCCCGGCGCCTTCACGGCCCACGGCATTACTGCCGTGGCATTCCGCGCAGACCGCCTCGAAAGCCTGCTTGCCCACCTTCGCCTCCTGCGACAGCGTGTCCGGCAGCGCCACCTCCACGATGGCCGCGCCCTCGGGCGCGCCTGGCCCGGAGGCAGACTCGCTGCCGGTTCGCGCAATGTAGACGGCGGCGCCCGCAAGCCCTGCGGCCAACGCGCCTATTACAAGAAATCTGGTCATTGTCTTGCCTCCTTGTCTGGTTTTTCGGAAGGGCGGCGGATCAGTCGCCCTCCGAGTGGGTGGCATCGAGCAGGTAGGCGGCCATCGCCCTGCGGTCTTCCTCGGTGAGCCAGGCCGTGCCGTGCTGCACAACCTCGCCCATGCCACCGCCGAAGGTATCGCCATCGGGCATCACGCCCGATTTCAGCGCGAAGGCCAGCGAGGATACCGTCCATCCTGCCGCTTGCAGATCGTTGGGCCGGATCGGCGGGGCCTTACCGCCCCCGGGCAAGGCGTCGTTTCCGGCAAGATAACGCCCGGGCAAACGCCCGCCTGCGAGGTTGCGCCCGGTATGGCAGGCGCCGCAATGAGCAAGCCCGTTCACAAGCCAGCGACCCCGGTTCCATGGTTCGGGTCTGCCCTCTACCGGGCCGGTTGGTGGCCCCATACCGTAGAGCGCGCGCCAGAGCTTGAGCCCGAAACGAAGGTTGAAAGGAAAGGCGAGCTCGTTGTCGCCTGCCGTCACCTCTTTCGGGCTCACTTTCCGGAACGCCGCCCAGAGATCTGTGATGTCCCGGTCGCTCAGACCGCCGTAGAACGCGTAGGGAAAGGCCGGGTAGTAGGGCCTTCCATCGGGCGCAACGCCTTGCCGCAACGCGCGAGCGAAATCCTCGATGCGCCACCTGCCGATACCACTCGTTTCGTGCGGCGTGAGGTTGGGCGCCACGAAGGTGCCGAACCGAGTTTCGATGGGGGCGCCTCCCGTGAGCGCAGGGCGGCCAGACCCCGGCGCGGAATGGCAGGCGATACAGCCGCCCGCCCGCGCCAGATAGGCGCCGCGCCAAGCGTCGCTCTCATGTGTTGCAAGATCGGGGTCCTTGCCGATGGGCCACACGGCAAACGACGCGCCCCCGAGCCCCGCCAGCGCGGCGAGGCCCAGGAGGCCAATCAGAAGTCGGCGCATGGTCAGTCGTCATCCTGCCGGTAACGGTCGTGGCAGGCGGAGCAGGTCTGCGTGACCATTATGAAGGCGCATAGGCGGGCATCTGCCCGATACGCTCTGCGGTCATAGCCTGGGGGAACCGTTCGCCCATCATCATGCCTCCGCCCATCATGCCGGATTGATCGCCCATCATGCCCGACTGCGCCCCCATCATATGGCCATCGACATGCAGCCCGTTCTCGGCCGCGAGGCCGAGCCCCGTTGCTGCCATTTCAAGCTGTTCGGCCAGGGCGGTGAAGCGGTCCCATTCCTCCCAAGTGCGCGGTAGTGTCTCCGAGGGGTGCCCGCCCGAGCCTTCGGGAAACTTCTCCGTCATCGTGGCACCGGCCTCCGACGCGATGGTTTCCGCCGCAGCGCGCAAAGCCGCCGCATCATAGCTGCTCTCGCCGGTCATCATCGGCCTGATCCGCTTGATCGCCTCGCTCATCGCCTCCATCGCGTCCATGCGCTCCTTGACCACGCCCGTGGCCCCGGAATGCGCCAATGCCGCCGCCGCGAGGCCCGCAATTGCGGCCCCGCCGAGCACTACCTTACTGAATGTCATCTCGATTCTCCCGTGGTCCCGTGGATTTTGCACTTCAGGGCAAGCTCTTGCGGATCACGGACGCGGAGGTGGCGGATCGGTGGAGGAACTCGTCGCGTCGGCAAGGAGCGGCTCCATTGGCAGGATCAGCCTTCGCGATATGTCGACAAACGCAACAGCGGGCGAAGTCTGAGCCAGCAACGGCGCTATACAGGTGCCGGATTTGTGGCAGCAGCTTTGCGACGTTTCGCCGTGCTGCTGTGTTGCGTCGGCCGAAACGGACAGGCCGATATCGTGAGAGCCGCCCGAATGCGCAGCCGCAGGTGCTGCAATCGCCGAGAGACCTGCGGCCACCGTAAGGATCAGCAGCATCTCAAGAAGTCGCTCGCAGAAACATGCAGACATCATTTGCAAAGTCTGGGTGAGGTCGGGCCAATATGTCAACCGAGGCATGGGCGTCGACAAGGCCCACCGATGAACCAGGCA
>JAVKDQ010000047.1:0-13160 GCA_040222155.1 Roseovarius sp. | reverse complement strand
CAAGACGGATAACGGCCTCGTCTTCACCGCCCGCAGCCTCTTCGACAAGACCTTCGACACCACCAAGGCCGAGGCCCGCGCCAGCTGGCAGACCTCGCTGGCGAGCCTCGGCGCCACCTATATCTGGCTCGATGCCGACCCCTCCGAAAACCGCGCGGGCACGGTCTCGGAATGGGCCTTCAACGGCTCCTACCGGCTCACCCGCCACTGGACGGGCACCGCCGACTGGCGCTACGACGTCGCCAGCGATGAGAGCGTGCGCGCCGGCCTGGGCCTGACCTATACCAACGAGTGCGTCGATATCAGCCTCTCGGCCTCGCGGCGCTTCACCTCCTCGACAGTGCTCTCGCCCTCGACAAATATCAGCTTGACGGTCGGGCTTCGGGGGTTCACCACCAAGACGAGCGACAAGAGTTACGTGAGAACATGCGAGAAGTGACCGGAATGACCCTCCCCAAGACCCTTCGCTTTGCACGGCCTGCCCTGCTCTCCCTTGCGGGCCTGGCCACCTGCCTGAGCCTCTGGGCCGCTGTCCCCTCCGCTCAGGCGCAAAGCCTGTTCTCCCCCGCCATTCGCGTGAACGACGAGGCGATCACCTGGTTCGAGATCGAGCAGCGCGCCCGGATGATGACGCTTTTCCGAGCCCCCGGCGACCCCGAGCGCATCGCCCGCGAGCAGCTGATCGAAGACCGCCTAAAGCTCGATGCGGCCGAGGCCAACGGCATCGTGGTGAGCGAGGCCGCCGTGGCCGACGCGATGGAGGAATTCGCAAATCGCGGCGACATGAGCACCGAGGACATGGTGAGCGCGCTCGAGCAGGCCGGGGTCGATCGCAGCTCCTTCCGCGATTTCGTGCTGGCCGGCGTCACCTGGCGCGAGGTGGTGCGCGCGCGCTTCGCCAACCGCGTGTCGGTGGATGAAGACGATGTGGAGCGCGCCCGGCTCGCGCTTTCCGGCACCACCGGCGTGCAGGTTCTGCTCTCCGAAATCGTGCTGCCCGTGCCCGAGGGCCAGATGCAGCAGGTCATGCAGCGCGCCAACGAGCTGAGCGAGATCGAGAGCTTCTCCGAATTCGCCGCCGCCGCGCGCCGTTTCTCCGCCGCGCCCTCGGCGCAGAACGATGGCCGACTGGAATGGACCTCGATCACCCAGCTCCCCGAGCAGGTGCGTTCGGTGGTTCTGGCGCTGGCGCCCGGCGAGGTGACGGAGCCTCTGGCGACCCAGCAGGCCGTGGCCCTCCTGCAGCTCCGCGACATCGCCGAAACCGCCACGCCCGATCCGCGCTATTCCGCGATCGAGTACGCGATGTACTACATCGACGGCGGGCGCAGCGAGGCGGCGCTGAAGCGCGCGGCAGAGGTCGAGGCCCGCGTGGATGTCTGCGACGATCTCTATGGCATCGCACAGGATCAGTCGCCCGAGGTGCTGGTGCGCGAGAGCAAGGCACCGGGCGAGATCCCGCAGGACATCGCCATGCAGCTCGGCCCGCTCGACCCCGGCGAGGTCTCGACCGCGCTCACCCGCAACAACGGTCAGACGCTCGTCTTCCTCATGCTCTGCGGGCGCTCGCCCGAGCTGGGCGAGGAAGGCCCCTCGCCCGAGGAGCTGAGCAACTTCATCCGCAACCGGCGGCTCGATTCCTACGCCAAGGGCTATCTCGAGCAGCTTCGCGCCGAGGCGCGGATCGTCGAGAAGTTCTGATTTGCCCACACCCGGGCCCATCGCCCTCACCTGCGGCGAGCCGGCGGGCATCGGCCCCGAGCTTGCCCCCGCAGCCTGGTCCGCTCTTCGCGAGAGCGGGCCGGCCTTCTTCTACATGGGCGATCCGGCGCATCTGCCCGAGGGCACTCCCCACACCGAGATCGCGGCGCCTTCGGAAGCCGCCGCCGCCTTCCCGCAGGCCCTGCCGGTGCTGTCTCACGGCTTCAAAGGCCCCCGCCGCCCCGGCATGCCGGACCCCGACCATGCGCAAGCGGTGATCGACGTGATCGCCCGCACGGTGGCACTGGTGCAGGCGGGCGAGGCCGCGGCGCTCTGCACCGCTCCCATCCACAAGAAGGCGCTGCAGGAGGGCGCGGGCTTTGCCTATCCCGGCCACACCGAGTATCTCGCCGCATTGGGCGGTGCGGGCCGCGCGGTGATGATGCTGGCCTCCCCCGCCCTGCGCGTGGTGCCCACGACCATCCATATTCCCCTCGCCGAGGTGCCTGCCGCGCTCACCGAGGCGCTGCTCGAAGAGACGCTCCGCATCACCCACGCCGCGCTCATCCGCGATTTCGGCATCCCCGCTCCGCGCATCGCCGTGGCGGGGCTCAACCCCCATGCAGGCGAAGGCGGCGCGATGGGGCAGGAGGAGACCCGGCTCATCGCTCCGCTCCTCGCGCGGCTCCGCGCCGAGGGCATGGCGCTCACCGGCCCGCTCTCGGCCGATACGATGTTCACGCCGAGGCCCGCAGCCGCTACGATGCCGCCGTGGCCATGTATCACGATCAGGCGCTCATCCCGATCAAGACGCTCGATTTCGACCGGGGCGTCAATGTCACCCTCGGCCTGCCCTTCATCCGCACCTCGCCCGATCACGGCACCGCCTTCGACATCGCGGGCCGAGGGCTCGCGAACCCCACATCGACCATCGAGGCGCTCAGGCTCGCCGCGCGCATGGCCGAGGCCCGGGCCAGCGCCCCATGAGCGCCATCGACGGCCTGCCGCCGCTCCGCGAGGTGATCGCCACCCACGGGCTCGCCGCGAAGAAGGCGCTGGGGCAGAACTTCCTGCTCGATCTCAACCTCACCGCCAAGATCGCCCGGCAGGCGGGCGACCTCGCGGGCGCGGATGTGCTCGAGGTGGGCCCCGGCCCCGGCGGCCTCACCCGCGCGCTTCTGGCCGAAGGCGCCCGCAAGGTGCTGGCAGTCGAGAAGGATACCCGCTGCCTGCCCGCGCTGTCCCAGATCGCCGAGGCCTATCCGGGGCGTCTGGACGTGATCGAGGGCGACGCGCTGGCGCTCGACCCGCTCGCGCATCTTTCGCCGCCCATCAGGATCGTCGCCAACCTGCCCTATAACGTCGGCACCGAGCTTCTGGTGCGCTGGCTCACGCCGCAGGCATGGCCTCCCGCCTGGGAAAGCCTCACGCTCATGTTCCAGCGCGAGGTGGCCGAACGCATCGTGGCGCGGCCCGGCTCCAAGGCCTACGGGCGGCTGGCCCTGCTCGCGCAATGGCGCTGCGAGGCGCGAATCGTGATGCACCTGCCCCCCGAGGCCTTCTCGCCGCCGCCCAAGGTCTCTTCCGCCGTCGTCCACTTCACCGCGCTCCCGGCCCCACGGTTCGAGGCGCCACCCAAGCGCCTCGAGGCGCTGGTGGCCCGCGCCTTCAACCAGCGCCGCAAGATGCTGCGCGCCGCACTCAAGGGCGTGGCCCCGGATATCGAGGCCCGGCTCGAAGCGGCCGGAATCAAACCCACCGATCGCGCCGAGGTTGTCTCGCTGGAACAGTTCTGCGCCCTCGCCCGCGCCCTCGAGGATTGAGGCGCCCACGGCCCCGCCGAAATCGAGTACCTGGCCCGAGAAGAAAGCAAGGGCCGCGCCTGACATGTCGCGGCGCGGCCCTTGTTTCTTCTTGGTGAAAATACTCATGCGCCGGCCGAAGCCCGGGCGCGCGGGCGGGTTACTCGGCCGCTTCCTGCGAGCCTGAACCGCCACCATCGCCCCCGTCGCCAGACCCGTCGGCATCGCCTTTCGGCTTGCTGCGGGGCTTGCGCGGGCGCTTGGGTTTCTCCGGCTTGGCCGGTTCAACCTGCTCGGAAGCCGCCTCGGGCGCGGACTCTGAGCCCTTCCGGCTCTTGCCCGACTGGCTCTCCGGCGTTTCTACGAGGCCGCTGCCTTCGTCGTCGCCCTGCGTCTCCATCACGTCGGGAATCGCGCCCTCGTCCACAAGCTCGCCGCCGTTGAGCTCGCGCTCCTGCCGCTTGGCGCGCTCGCGGTCGCGCTCGGCTTGGCGCTCGCGGTTGTGGCGCTCCTGCTCCTCGCGCTTGGCGTCCTGCTCCTTCTGGGCGGCGCCGAGCATGCGCAGGTAGTGCTCCGCATGCTGCTGGAAGTTCTCCGCCGCCACCCGGTCGCCCGCAAGCTGGGCGTCGCGCGCGAGCTGGTTGTACTTGTCGATGATCTGCTGCGGCGTGCCGCGCACCTTGCCCTCCGGGCCCGAACTGTCGAACACGCGGTTGACCACGTTGCCCATGGTACGGTTGTTGCGGTTGGACTTGTTACGCGAACGTGACTTCGATGATCTCATGGTATGATTGTCAGCCCTATGCTCAAAGCGCCTTGCGACCCGGCTGGCGCCCCTTGCGCCATTCATTTGCCCGAGTCGGATATGTCGTGGCTTGGCATCAGACGGGACCGCCCGAAAGGGCATCCACCGTCTTGATGCACTCCACTAAACACGGCTGGGCACGCGATACAAGAGGTCTTGCCGCATTTTCGGAAGAAACCGGCCGATATTGGCTCCGCTGTTGCGGAAAATCACGGGAATTGCAGCGGTTTGTTGCCACGCACAACGCGGTCGCGGCCATCGAGATCGGGCTGGATCGTCACCTCCTCGAGCCCCGCCGCGCGAAAAAGCGCCGCCACCTCCGGGCCTTGCCGCCAGCCCACCTCCACCATCAGCCGCCCGCCCGGTGCGAGATGCGCGGGCGCATCACGGGCGATGATCCGGTAGGCGGTGAGCCCGTCGGCCCCATCGGTGAGCGCCGCGCGCGGCTCGAAGGCAAGCTCCGGTGCAAGCTCCGCCATCTCCGCCTCGGCGATATAGGGCGGGTTCGAAACGATCAGGTCGAATTGCCCCGCCACGCCCTCAAGCCAGTCGGCCCGAACGAGCCGCGCGCGCCCCTCGAGCCCATGCCGCGCGGCATTCTCGGCGGCAAGCGCGAGCGCGGCTGCGCTCGTGTCGGTGCCCATGCCCCGCGCCTCGGGGCGCTCGGCCAGCAGCGAGAGCAGGATGCAGCCCGAGCCGGTGCCGAGGTCGAGCACATGGCCAAAAGGCTCTGCCAGCGCCACCTCCACCAGCGTCTCCGTTTCCGGGCGCGGGTCGAGCACATCGGCGGTCACGCGAAAGCTCAGCTTCCAGAAATCGCGCTCGCCGAGGATATGGGCAAGGGGCTCACGTGCCGAACGGCGGGCGGCGAGGCCCGCGAGCCTGTCTTCTGCGGGCTCCGGCACCGGCTCCTGGCTCATCAGGCTCACCCGGTCGGGCGCAACACCCAGTGCCGCCGCCATGATCCGCCGCGCCTCGAGCGGGGCGCTCTCGATGCCCGCCGCGGCCAGGCGCCCGCGCAGCTCGGCCTGCGCGGCGGCCACGGTGCGGCTCACCCCTGCATCTCCGCCAGAAGCGTCGCCTGCGCATCCGCCGTGAGCGCATCGATCACCTCGTCGAGATCGCCCGCCATCACCTGATCGAGCTTGTAGAGGGTGAGGCCGATGCGGTGGTCGGTCATCCGGCCTTGCGGAAAGTTGTAGGTGCGGATGCGCTCCGAGCGGTCGCCCGAGCCCACCATCGCCGAGCGCGCCGAGGAGCGTTCATCATGCGCGCGCTGGCGCTCCATGTCGAAGAGCCGCGTCTTCAGCACCTGCATCGCCAGTTCGCGGTTGCGGTGCTGCGACTTCTCGGAAGAGGTCACAACGATGCCCGTCGGGATATGGGTGATGCGCACGGCGCTGTCGGTGGTGTTCACATGCTGCCCGCCCGCGCCGGAGGACCGCATCGTGTCGATCCTGAGGTCGTTGGGGTCGATGCGGATGTCCACATCCTCGGCCTCGGGCAGCACCGCAACCGTGGCCGCCGAGGTGTGGATGCGCCCGCCGCTCTCCGTCTCCGGCACGCGCTGCACCCGGTGCACGCCGCTTTCGAACTTGAGCCGGGCAAACACGCCCTCGCCCTTCACATGCGCCACCACTTCCTTAATGCCGCCAAGCTCAGTCTCGTTCCGCTCGATCACGTCGAAGCTCCAGCCGCGCGCTTCCGAGTAGCGCTGATACATGCGCAGGAGATCGCCCGCGAAAAGCGCGGCTTCCTCGCCGCCGGTGCCGGGGCGGATCTCGAGCATCGCCGGGCGGCTGTCGGCCTCGTCGCGCGGCAGAAGCGCCAGTTGCAGCGCCGCCTCCATCTCCGGCAGGCGCGCCTCGAGCGCCGCCACCTCGTCGCCCGCCAATTCGGCCATCTCCGGGTCGTCCAGCATCGCCCGGGCAGCCTCGAGATCGGCGAGGGTGCGCTTGTAGGCGCGGATCTCCTCCACGACCGGGCGCAGCTCGGCATATTCGCGCCCGAGCCTGGCCAGATCGCCCCCGCCCTCGGCCATCTTCGCCTCGAGAAACTCGAAGCGGCGGCCGATCTCTTCCAGTTTGTCCAATGGCACCATGGGCGATCCTCTCCCCCATTCAACGGGCTTGGTCAAGAGCCGCCCGGGTGATATATTCATGGCCATGAAACAGCTTGCCACCCTCCTCGCCCTGCTGGCCACCGCCGCCCCCGCGCTGGCGGACGGCATCTATAACGGCAAGACGGTGGATTGCTACTGCACCGATACCGGTGGCGGGCGCGTGGAACTGGGCGAGATGATCTGCCTGCATGTGGATGGCAAGAGCTTCATGGCGCAATGCCAGATGTCGCTCAACAACCCGATGTGGCGCAAGATACAGGACGGCTGCCTCTCATCCGCCCTGCCCGAGGCGCTCCAGCCAGCCGTCGAGACGGGCGGCGTTGACGCCCATATCTGACGCGCCGAAGCGCAGCCGCCCGAAAAGCTCCAGCCTGTCGCCCGCGAGCCGCACCGTGGTGTAATCGGGAAAACCGAAGACGCGCGAGCGGGTCACATAGGTGATCATCCCCTCCTCCACCGAGCCCGCGAGCCGCGTGGTGCGGGGCGTCTCCATCGCGATCGCGTCGAGCCGTTCCAGCGTGGCGCGCCCGGCCCCTTCCACCACGCGGATCGCGCCGCCGGCAAGGTCCTGCTCGGTCACATCCTCCGGCATCGCGTGCCAGCGCGCCGGGTCCGAAGGTGCAAGGCGCACATAGCCCATGAGCCCCACCACCGCCACGAGAACCAGAAAACCGATCAGTCGCATCGCCCTGCTTTCATCTTTCCAGAAATACTCACTTTTCCGCCGCCTTCCGCCTCGGCCAGCCCCAGAGGCTGATGAGATCCGTCGCCACATGGGCGCCTGCCACCGCCGTGGCACCGGTGGTGTCATAGGGGGGCGAGACCTCCACCACATCGCCGCCCACCATGTTGATCCCGGCGAGATCCCGCAGGATGATCGCCGCCTGCACCGAGGTCAGCCCGCCCCAGACCGGCGTGCCGGTGCCCGGGGCGAAAGCGGGGTCGAGCCCGTCGATGTCGAAGGACACATAGGTCGGATTGTCGCCGAGAATAGCCTTGATCTTCTGCGCCGTCGCGGCCGGGCCGGCCTCGTAGACCTCGCGCGCGTCGATGATGTTGACGCCCAGCGGGTCGGCATTGGTGGTGCGGATGCCCACTTGCACCGAGCGTTCAGGCGCAATCAGCCCCGTCTTCACCGCCTTGTAGAACATCGTGCCGTGGTCGATCCGGTCCATGTCGTCATCGGGCCACGTGTCGGTATGGGCGTCGAATTGCAGAAGCGAGAGGGGGCCGTATTTCTCGGCATAGGCCTTCAGGATCGGGAAGGTGATGTAATGGTCGCCCCCCAGCGTGATGCTGGGCACGCCCGCGGCAAGGATGGTGCGGATATGGTCGGTCACCGCATCGGGAAATTCCTGTATCTTGGCATAGTCGAACGCCACGTCGCCGTAATCGACGATGGCAAACTCGCTCATCGCGTCATAGCCCCAGCCATAAGGCGCATCGAAAGCCTGAAGCGTGCTCGCCTCGCGAATGGCGCGGGGGCCGAGACGGGTGCCCGGGCGGTTTGTCACCGCCTGATCGAAGGGAATGCCGGTAACGGCCACGTCGATGCCGCGCAGGTCTTTCGTGTAGGCCCTCCGCAGGAATGACAGCGCCCCCCCGAAGGTGTTCTCATGCGACAGCCCTTTCAGGTCGTCCCGCGACAATGCGTTATCGACCTCGTTCTTCGCGTCTTCCAGTGCCATGCGCTCTTCCGTATTCTGCTGTTGCGGAAAATTTGATCAAATTGTGCAGGTTCAGGCCAAGGCGTCAAGCCCGCCCGTCATGCCGCCAGGGGCTGCGCGCGCTCCACCAGCCGGGCGAAGAACGACGCGCCCACCGGCGCCACGGCATCGTTGAAGTCGAAGCGCGGGTGATGCAAGCCCGCCCCCTCGCCCTGCCCGAGGAAGAGATAGGCGCCGGGCCGGGCCTCGAGCATATAGGCGAAATCCTCCGCCCCCATCTCCTTCTTGCGGTCGGTCACCACCGGGCCGGCCGCCACCTCGCGCGCCACCTCCGCCGCGAAATCCACCTTCCCGGCATCGTTGACGGTGGCCGGGTAACCCTCGTCGATGGTGAGCCGCGCCTCGACCCCGTAGGAGGCCGCCTGCCCCGCCACGATCTGCTCCAGCCGCTCCCACACCATCGCCTGCACGCGCGGGTCGAAACTGCGGATCGTGCCGTTGATATAGGCCGTCTCCGGCACGATGTTCTCCGCGCTGCCGGTATGGATCTGCGTGACCGATACCACCAGCTCGTCGAGCGCGTAATGGTTGCGGCTCACGATGGTCTGGATCGCCAGCGTGATGCCCGCCGCCGCCACCACCGGGTCGCGCGTCTCGTGCGGAAAGGCGCCATGCCCGCCCTGCCCGGTGATGTCGATGTGAAACGTGTCGACCGCCGCCATGATCGGCCCCGGGCAGGTGTGAAAGCTGCCCTCCGCCACGCCCGGCAACGTATGCAGCGCGTAGACCTCCTCGATGCCGTAGCGCTCCATCATCCCGGCCTCCACCATCAGCTTGCCGCCCCCCGGCCCCTCCTCGGCGGGTTGGAAGATGAGCGCCACACGGCCGCAGAAATTGCGCGTCTCGGCGAGGTATTTCGCCGCGCCCAGAAGCATCGTCGTGTGCCCGTCATGGCCGCAGGCGTGCATAGCTCCAGGTATCTTCGAGGCATGTTCCACCCCTGTGGCCTCGGCGATGGGCAGTGCATCCATGTCGGCTCTCAGCCCGATGGTCGGCCCCGGCCCGCGCCCCTCGATCACCGCCACCAGCCCGCTCTCTGCGATTCCCTGCTCGATCTGCGTGATCCCGAACTCGCGCAGCCGCTCCGCGACGAAACCTGCTGTTTCATGGCAGGCCAGCCCCAGCTCCGGATGCGCATGCAGGTGCCTGCGCCACGCCGTCATCTCCTCGGCGAAGCCTGCGATGCGGTTTATCACGGCCATGACTGGACTCCTTGCGCCTCACCCGTCAGGCTCCACTCAACTCCAAAGACGAGGCCCGCGCAATGGCAGACGCATCCGATGGCGAGAGGCTCATCCACGACCCGCAGGGCGGCATGCCCCGCCTGCTCGAAATCATGCGCCGCCTGCGCGACCCCGAGCGCGGCTGCCCCTGGGATATCGAGCAGGATTTCGGCACCATCGCGCCCTACACGATCGAGGAAGCCTACGAGGTGGCCGACGCCATCGAGCGCGAAGCCTGGGGCGAGCTGAAGGACGAGCTGGGCGATCTGCTCCTGCAGGTGGTCTTCCACGCCCAGATCGCCTCCGATCGCGGGCTGTTCACCTATGCGGAGGTGGCCGATGCGATCTCCGACAAGATGGTCGCCCGCCACCCGCATGTCTTCGGCGACGAGAGCCGCGACAAGAGCGCCGAGCAGCAGACCCGCGACTGGGAAAGCGTCAAGGCCGCCGAACGCGCCGCCAAGGCGCAAACGGGCGTTCTCGATGGCGTGGCACTCGGGCTTCCCGCCCTCCTGCGCGCGGTGAAGCTGCAAAAACGCGCCGCCCGCGTGGGGTTCGACTGGCCCGACGCCTCCCACGTGCTCGACAAGATCGCCGAAGAGGCTGCCGAGCTGCGCGAGGCCGCCCGCGATCTGCCGCAGGAGAAGGTCGAGGAGGAGATGGGCGACCTGCTCTTCGTCATGGCCAACCTCGCCCGCCACCTGAAGGTCGAGCCCGAGGCCGCGCTCCGCCGCGCCAATGCCAAGTTCACCCGCCGCTTCGCCGCCATCGAGGCGGGGCTGGCGCGCGAAGGCCTGAGCCCCGAAGAGGCCACGCTCGAGGAAATGGATGCCCTATGGGATGCCGCCAAACGTGAGGAACGCGGCGAAACCGGCTGATGTCACACGGATTTCCCCGCCTCCACGATCTGCCGGTAAAGATGCCAGGTGGCATGGCCGAGCAGCGGCAGCACAAGGAAAAGCCCGAGAAACCCAGGCAGCATGGCAATGAAGGTCAGCGCCGCCACCAGCGCCCCCCAGAGGATCATCGGCACCGGGTTGTCACGCACCACGGCAAAAGACGTGATCATCGCCGTCACGAAATCCACCTCGCGGTCGAGCAGCAGCGGTAGCGAGACCACGGTGATCATGTAGAGGAGCAGTGCGAATGCCGCGCCCACGAGGCTGCCGAATCCCAGCATCGTCAACCCTTCCTGAGTGAGATATACCTCGTAACTCGTTGACACATTGGTCATTTCCGAGAAACCGAGGAAGAGCGCGAAGATCATGTGCGCAAGGAAGAACCAGAACAGGAACATGATCACGATCACCGCGCAGATCGAGGGCAGTTGCCGCCGCCGCTGCTGCGCGATCACCCCGAAGATCTCGGCAGGCACCAGCGCTTCCCCCCGCTCCAGCCGGTGCGACACCTCGTAGAGCCCCACCGCCGCGAAGGGCCCGACAAGCGGAAAGCCCACGGCGGCGAAGATCAGCCAGTAGCTCTGCCCGGTGGCCATGGTGATCCACACCATGAGCCAGCCCACCGCCACGTAGACCCCCGCGAAGACCAGCGCATAGCCCGGCGCGCGGGTGAGGTCGCGCCAGCCGCGCCTGAGCGCCTCGCCCAGCATGGCCATCTCCACCCCGCCCATCTCCGGCACGCCCAACGGCTTTTCCTGCATCTCGTCTCGCTCCCCGGTCTCCTCCGCCGGCGAGAATAGTCACGCCGACCGGCGGCGCAAATATCTATGTGCCGCTCAGCTTTGCCCGGCCCGGCGCGGCGGGCGCGCCTCGGGCCAGCGGGTCTGCCGGTGATAGGCCTCCGCCAGCCGCAGAAGCATCGCATCGCTGCCCTCGGGGCCAATGAGCTGCAACCCCATCGGCAGCCCACCAGCGCCGAAGCCCGCAGGCACCGCCACCACCGGCAGCCCCAGCAGGCTCGCCGGCACCGTCACCGCCATCCACTGGTGATAGGTTTCCATCGCCCGGCCCGCGACCTCCTTCGGCCAGTCCAGCCCAAGCTCGAAGGGCCAGAGCTGCGCGGTGGGCAGCGCCAGAACATCCACCCGCTCGAAAAGCCCCATCGCGGCGCGATACCAGTCAGAGCGCAAGAGGCTCGCGCCATTCACCTCCATCGCCGAAAGCGCCCGGCCTGTCTCGATCTCCCACACCGCCTCGGGCTTGAGATGCGGGGCAATTGCCGGGTCATCGAGGTAATCGCCCAGCCCCGCCGCCTGCGCCCAGGCGCGCAAGCCAAGCCACGCCTCCCAGAGCACCTCGAAGCCAATTGGCGGCGCCACGCGCTCCACCAAAGCCCCTTGCCCGTCGAGCACCCCGAGCGCGCTTTCACAGAGCGCGAGAATGCCCTCCTCCATCGGCAGCGCGCCGCCCCAATCGCCCAGCCAGCCGATGCGCAGCCCCTCCGCCTCCGGCGCCACCGCCCCAACGGGCGCAAAGGCGCTCATCATGGGCTGGCCCGGTGCGGGCCCCGACATCACGTCCAGCATCAGCGCCAGATCACCCGGCGAACGCGCCATCGGCCCGTTGGTGGAAAGCCGGTGCAAGTAGAGGTCGCCCTCGCCCCCGCCCGGCACCCGCCCCCAGCTCGGCCGCATCCCGTAAATGTTGCACCACCCCGCCGGGTTGCGCAGCGAGCCCATCATGTCCGAGCCATCCGCGAGGCTCACCATCCGCGCCGCCAGCGCCACCGCCGCCCCACCCGAGGAGCCGCCACAGCTGCGCGCGCGATCATAGGGGTTCGCCGTGCGCCCGAAGACCGGGTTGTAGGTATGGCTGCCGATCCCGAATTCCGGCGTGTTGGTCTTGCCGATCACCAGAGCGCCACCGGCGCGCAACCGCGCCACATGCGGGCTGTCGGCCTCCGCCACCTGGCCCGCGAAGGCGGGCGAGCCCTGGCTCGTGGGCAAACCGGCGGCATCGGCGAGATCCTTCACCGCCAGAGGCAGCCCGTGGAGCGGCCCGCGCGGCCCCGTGGCATCCGCCACCCGCGCCTCCGCCATCAGCTCCGCTTCGGGCCTGAGCGACACGATCGCGTTGAGCGCGCCATTCTCGGCCGCGATCCGCTCGAGCGTCGCCGCCATCAGCGCCTCGGCTGTCAGCGCCCCGCGCCGGATCGCCTTGGCCTGCGCGCCGGCGCTCGCCGTGAGCCAGTCCGTCACGCGCTCCCCGCTTCTTCTGGCCGGCAAATATCCCGGGGTGAGGCCGCAGGCCGAGGGGCAGCGCCCCTCCTCACGCCTCGTCGCCCTGCGCCTCGGCGCGGCTCTTGCCGCTCACGTTCATCGCAAGCGTCGCCGCCATGAACTGGTCGAGATCGCCGTCGAGCACGCCCTTGGTGTCGGAGGTTTCCACGCCCGTGCGCAAATCCTTCACCATCTGGTAGGGCTGCAGCACGTAAGAGCGGATCTGGTTGCCCCAGCCCGCATCGCCCTTGGCCTCGTGCGCCTCCGAGATCGCCTCGTTCCGCTTGTCGAGCTCCATCTGGTAAAGCCTTGATTTCAGGGCTTTCATGGCGATGTCGCGGTTCTGGTGCTGCGATTTCTCCGAGCTCGTCACCACGATGCCGGTGGGGTGGTGGGTGATCCGCACGGCCGAGTCGGTCTTGTTCACGTGCTGCCCGCCCGCGCCCGAGGAGCGAAAGGTGTCGATGCGGATATCCGCCGGGTTCACCTCGATCTCGATATTGTCGTCGACCACGGGGTACACCCAGACCGAGGAGAAGGAGGTGTGCCGCTTGGCCGCCGAATCGAAGGGCGAGATACGCACACGCCGATGCACGCCCGAT
>JAVKDQ010000046.1:0-16839 GCA_040222155.1 Roseovarius sp. | reverse complement strand
GTTGTCGAAGTAATCCTCCAGCGCGCTCTTGCCGCGCGAGGTCACGAAGATGAATTCCTTGATCCCCGCCGCCCGAGCCTCGTCGATCGCGTATTGCACCAGCGGACGGTCAACCAGCGTCATGATCTCCTTCGGAACCGACTTCGTCGCAGGAAGAAACCGCGTCCCCATCCCCGCAACCGGAAAAATCGCCTTCGTCAGCTTCTTGCGCATGGCCTGCTCCCAAATTCTCTAAACATCACAATACATCATTCACGCCGCGCATGCACCGCGTTCGCTGAAGTTGCGCTTAACAACCGCAAAAATCACGTGTCTCTGCCCTAGCAGAAGCCTTCTTCGATTTGCAAGCGCGCAGAAGCCTTGGAGTCAAGGCTAATCGATTCCCATCCGTGCCATCATCGCCTCGAGCCGCGGCACGTCTTCGGGGTTGTTCAACTCCCAGAACTCTCGGCCCCGCGCCTCGACCTCGACACAGAGAATGGCATGGCGGTTTTCGAGGAATCGCAGCTGCTCGAGCCCTTCGAGCTCCTCGAGCGGGCCGATCGGCCATTGCGGATAGGCGGTGAGCGCGTCGGGCCGGTAGGCATAGACACCCACGTGATGAAAGACCGGCGTCGGCGCATCCTCCGCATAGGTCTTGCCCGTGTAGGGCACCACCTCCTTGGAGAAATAGAGCGCATGGCGGTCGCGCGAGAACACCGCCGTGGTGCCGCCCACGCGCCCCTGCGCCCGATCCTCGAGGAAGCTGTGATAGGCCCGGCCGTCGCAGCGCAGCACCGGCGTGGCGAGCCCGGCGCCCGCATCGGCCCGCAGCCCCGCCACCAGGTCTTCCACGAACCAGTGCGGCGTGAGCGGCGCGTCGCCCTGCAGGTTCACCACGATCTCGTATCCCCCGCCCAGCGCCTCGAAAGCCTCGGCGCAGCGCTCGGTGCCGTTGCTGCAGGTGTCCGAGGTCATCACCACCTCGGCGCCGAACGCCTCCGCCACCGAGCGGATGCGGTCATCCTCGGTGGCCACCACCACCCGGCTCACGCCCGACACCGCGCAGGCCGCCCGCCAGCTCCGTTCCACCAGCGTCTTCGCGTCTCCGCCCGCGCCACGCAGCTCGGCGAGCGGCTTGCCCGGGTAGCGGGTGGAGGCGTAGCGCGCCGGTATGACGACGAGCACGCTCATCAGGCGGGCTTGAGCGCCACCGCCGGGGCATGGGCGATGAAGAACGGGTTGGCGAAGCCTTCCTTGCCGTAGCGCAGCGGCGTGTGATCGTCGAAGCGCACCACCTTGCCGCCCGCACCCAGCAGCACCGCGTGGCCCGCGGCGGTATCCCATTCCATCGTGCGCCCGACGCGCGGATAGAGATCGGCCTCGCCCGTCGCCACGAGGCAGAACTTGAGCGAGGAGCCCGCGCTCGTCATGTCTTTCACCGCGTATTTGCCGATGTAATCGTCCGTCGCCTGGTCGCGATGCGATTTCGAGGCCACCACCATCAGCGCGGCGTTGTCGGCCTCCGCCACCCGGATCGGCCTGACCGCACCGGGCGCGTCCTTGTCGAAGGGCCCTTCCTCCTCCACCGCGTTGCCATCGGCCTCGGTGTAGAACATCCGCTCCTTGGCGGGCGCATAGACGATGCCGCGCACCGGAACGCCGGCTTCCACGTAGGCGATGTTCACGGTGAAGTCGCCACGGCGATTGATGAATTCCTTGGTGCCGTCGAGCGGATCGACGATCAGGAAGGTATCGGCCTGCATCCCGTGCGAGGCGGCCTGCTCCTCCGTCACCAGCGGCACATCCGGGAAGGCCGCGCGCAGCCCGGCGGCGATCAGCGCATCGGCGGCCTCGTCGGCCACCGTCACCGGGCTTTCATCCGATTTCACCTTCACGTCGAAATCGTCGGAATTGTAAATGTCCATGATCCTGTCGCCCGCTTCCAACGCCAACCTGCGCGCTACCGTGACGAATTTGCCGTAATCCAATAAACCGCTCCCAATGTCCTGCGGGCGCCTCACGCCCATGTTGCCAGTTCACTCGCGCGCCCTTATGCTATGATCCTAACGGGTCGGCAAGAAATCCGTGCGAGATTGGGCAGGCAACAGGGCAGCGCGGCCGGATGTTTCAGCAAACCAGACCGAGATCATTCCTTCAGTCGGCGTTCATCATCACCGAGCTGATCTATCACGCGACCGTCCGAAAGATCCGCAGCACCCACAGCAATGCCGTCATGGCGCTTGTCAACAACATGCTGCAGGCGGTGATCCTCGTCATCGCCTTCTACGTCATGTTCACCGTTCTGGGCCTCAAGGGTGCGAAGGTGCGCGGTGATTTCCTGCTTTACGTGATGTCGGGCATCTTTCTCTTCGTAACCCACGTGAAGGCGGTGGGCGCCGTGGCCGGGGCCGAAACCGGCACCTCCCCGATGATGCAGCACGCGCCCATGAACACCGCCATTTCCATCGCCTCCGCCGCGCTCAGCGCGCTCTATATCCAGGTGTTCTCGCTCATCATCATTCTCTTCGTCTATCACGCGGTGCTCCAGCCCATCACCATCCACCAGCCGCTGCCCGCCTTCGGCACCTTCCTGCTGGCCTGGTTCACCGGCTGCGCGCTCGGCCTCGTGCTGCTGGCCATCAAGCCGTGGTTCCCGATGTTCGTGCAGGTCTTCACCATCATCTACCAGCGCGCCAACATGATCGCCTCGGGCAAGATGTTCGTGGCCAACACCCTTCCGCCCACCATGCTCGCCGTCTTCGACTGGAACCCGCTCTTCCACGCGATCGACCAGTGCCGCGGCTTCGTCTTCGCCAACTACTTCCCGCGCAACTCCGATATCCACTATCCCATCATCGTCGCCCTCGTGCTGCTGATGATCGGGCTGATGGGCGAGTTCTACACGCGCCAACACGCCTCGAGCAGCTGGGAGGCCCGCAGATGATCCGCCATGCGCTTGCCGCCCTTTGCCTCTGCCTTCTGCCGCTCGCCGCCACGGCGCAGGAGCTGCCCGCGCTCTACGATGTCACCGGCGTGGCCACGAACGACACGCTCAACGTGCGCGCCGGCCCCTCAACCGATTTCGATGTTGTCGACAAGCTCGCGCCCGACGCGAGAGAAGTCGAGGTGGTCGATCTGAACGACGAGGGCGATTGGGCGCTCATCTCCACCGCCGAGGGGCGCGGCTGGGTCGCGTTGCGCTATCTCGCCCGCGCCGGCGGCCAGCCCGCCGAGGGCCTGCCGCGCCAGCTCTCCTGCTCCGGCACCGAGCCCTTCTGGGGCTTCTCCCTCCGGCCAGACCGCAGCGCCGAGTTCTCCCGCCCCGAGCAGAGCGTGGCCTTCGCCTCCGTGCTCGACGTGCCCTCGCAAAACCGCACAGACCGCTACGCACTCTTCGCCGATGGCGGAAAGTCAAAGACGGTGATCACCGCGCTCGTCAGCCGCAACCTCTGCTCCGACGGCATGTCCGATCGCGCCTATGGCCTCTCCATCGACATGCTGGTGACCGACGAGAAGGCGGTCACCCTCTATTCCGGCTGCTGCTCTGTGAAGGCATCCCCGTGAGGCCCCGCCCGGCATCTTCTTGGTGAAAATACTCTCGCCGAAGGCGTCCTAATCCACCACCCGCAGCGTCAGGTTGATCCGCCCACCCTGCGGCAGCAGATCCGACGAGCCGAAGCGGATGCGGTCGAGCCCATGATAGAGCAGCCGCGCCGCGCCCCCTATCACCGCCACGTCGCCCGATGCCAGCCACACGCTCTCCGTCTTCCCCCCGCGCGTCTCGTTGCCAACGCGAAAGAGCCCCTCATCGCCCAGCGACACCGAGAGCACCGGCCACGAGAAATCCGCCTCGTCGCGATCCTGATGCATCCCCATCCGCGCGCCCTCGCCATAGTAGTTCACAAGGCAGCAATCCGGCATCCGCTCCGCGCTCACCAGCGCCCGCCAGATCGCCAGCACCGGTTCGGGGATCGCGGGCCACGCCCCGCCCTGCGGGTGGCGCCGCTCGTAGCGATAACCCCGCCTGTCGGAATACCAGCCATAGCGCCCGGCCGAGCTCATCTTCACCCGCATCGGCTTGCCATAGGGGGTCATCGGCGAGAAAAGCGGCGCCGCCTGCGCCACGCCGCGGATCTCCTCCACCAGCGCCACTTGCGCCTCCCTGTCGAGGAACCCCTTGTAAACCTTGATGCCTCTCACGCTCACCGTCGGCTCGGTCATCTCGCCCTCCATCCCCGCGCATCCTGAACGCGACAGCGCCAAATTTAAAGGCAGTGCCGTTTTCCGGCGCTTGCAGGGCCAAGCCCGCCTGCCTATATACGCCGGGAAGCGTTGCACGGAGCAGCTCCGCGCAGCCCCGAACCCGGGAGACGGCGCCATAACGGGCCGGCCTTCCGTTCCAATCGCCTTAAGCAGAAGGGATCGAAGAAAATGGGTAAAGTAATCGGTATCGACCTCGGCACCACCAACAGCTGCGTCGCCATCATGGATGGCAGCCAGGCGCGGGTGATCGAGAACTCCGAAGGCGCACGCACGACGCCCTCCATCGTGGCATTCACCGAAGACGAGCGCCTCGTGGGCCAGCCCGCCAAGCGGCAGGCCGTCACCAACCCCGAGAACACCATCTTCGGCGTAAAGCGCCTGATCGGCCGTCGCGCCGATGACAGCGATCTCGCCAAGGACAAGAAGAACATGCCGTTCTCCGTCATCGACGGCGGCAATGGCGACGCCTGGGTGCAGGTCCGCGGCGAGAAGTATTCGCCATCGCAAATCTCCGCCTTCATCCTCGGGAAGATGAAGGAAACCGCCGAGAGCTATCTCGGTGAGGAAGTGACGCAGGCCGTCATCACCGTTCCCGCCTATTTCAACGACGCCCAGCGCCAGGCCACCAAGGATGCCGGCAAGATCGCCGGTCTCGAGGTGCTGCGCATCATCAACGAGCCCACCGCCGCCGCGCTGGCCTACGGGCTCGACAAGAAAGAGACCCACACCATCGCCGTCTACGACCTCGGCGGCGGCACGTTCGACGTGACGATCCTCGAGATCGACGATGGCCTCTTCGAAGTGAAATCCACCAACGGCGATACCTTCCTCGGCGGTGAAGATTTCGACATGCGGATCGTCAATTACCTCGCCGACGAGTTTAAGAAAGAGCACGGCGTCGACCTGACGAAAGACAAGATGGCGCTCCAGCGCCTCAAGGAAGCCGCGGAGAAAGCCAAGATCGAGCTGTCCTCCTCCTCGCAGACCGAGATCAACCAGCCGTTCATCTCGATGGGCGCCAACGGCCAGCCGCTGCACATGGTCATCAAGCTGACCCGCGCGAAGCTCGAGAGCCTCGTGGGCGATCTCATCGCCGCATCGATGAAGCCCTGCAAGGCCGCGCTCAAGGATGCCGGCCTCTCGGCCAGCGAGATCGACGAGGTGGTGCTCGTGGGCGGCATGACCCGGATGCCCAAGGTTGTCGAGGAAGTCACCAAGTTCTTCGGCAAGGAGCCGCACAAGGGCGTGAACCCCGATGAGGTGGTGGCGATGGGCGCGGCCATTCAGGCCGGCGTTCTGCAGGGCGACGTGAAAGACGTTGTGCTGCTCGACGTGACCCCCCTTTCGCTCGGCATCGAGACGCTGGGCGGTGTCTTCACCACCTGATCGACCGGAACACCACGATCCCGACCAACAAGTCGCAGATCTTCTCCACCGCGGAAGACAACCAGTCGGCCGTGACCATCCGGGTGTTCCAGGGCGAGCGCGAAATGGCCGCCGACAACAAGCTCCTCGGCCAGTTCAACCTTGAAGACATCCCGCCGGCACCGCGCGGCATGCCCCAGATCGAGGTGACCTTCGACATCGACGCCAACGGCATCGTCTCCGTCGGCGCGAAAGACAAGGGCACCAACAAGGAGCAGAAGATCACCATCCAGGCGTCCGGCGGTCTCTCCGAGGACGACATCGAGAAGATGGTGAAGGATGCCGAGGAGAACGCCGAGGCCGACAAGGCCCGCCGCAGCCTCGTCGAGGCGCGCAACCAGGCCGAGAGCCTGATCCACTCCACCGAGAAATCGATGGAGGAGCATGGCGACAAGGTCGACCCGACAACGATCGAGGCGATCGAGCTGGCCATCAGCGCGCTGAAGGACGATCTCGAGAAAGACGATGCGACCGCCGAGAAGATCAAGTCCGGCATCCAGAACGTCACCGAGGCCGCGATGAAACTCGGCGAGGCCATCTACAAGGCCAGCCAGGATGAGGCGGATGACGAACCCGCCGCCGCCGATCACGCCGGCGCGGATGACGACGATATCGTCGACGCCGATTTCGAGGATCTCGACGACAACAAGCGCGCATGAGCTGCGCACAAGTCTTCCGGGGGCCGGTCACCGGCCCCCGTTTGACTTCGTGACAGGAGATCCGACATGGCGAAACGCGACTACTACGAGGTTCTGGGCGTCGCCAAGGGCGCGTCTGCCGACGAGATCAAGAAAGCCTATCGCAAGAAGGCAAAAGAGCTTCACCCCGACCGCAACAAGGACAATCCCAACGCCGAGAAGGAATTCAAGGAGGCGGGCGAGGCCTATGACGTTCTGAAGGACGCCGAGAAGAAGGCGGCCTATGATCGTTTCGGCCATGCGGCCTTCGAGGGTGGCATGGGCGGTGGCCCGAGGCCCGGCAATGCCGGCGGCTTCGGCCAGCAGGGCGATTTCGCTTCCGCCTTCTCCGACGTGTTCGACGACCTCTTCGGCGATTTCATGGGCGGCGGCCGTGCCGGCGGGCGCCAACGCGCCGCGCGCGGCTCCGATCTGCGCTACAACCTGCGCGTCACGCTCGAAGAGGCGCATCAGGGTCTGCAGAAAACCATCAACGTGCCCACCTCGGTGGCCTGTTCCAGCTGCGACGGCACCGGCGCCGAGGGCGGCGCCGAGCCCACCACCTGCCCCACCTGTTCGGGCATGGGCAAGGTGCGCGCGCAGCAGGGCTTCTTCACGGTGGAGCGCACCTGCCCCACCTGCTCGGGCCTCGGCCAGATCATCAAGAACCCCTGCAAGACATGCCACGGCCACGGCCGCGTCGAGAAAGATCGCTCTCTGAGCGTCAACATCCCCGCCGGCGTCGAAACCGGCACCCGCATCCGGCTGGCCGGCGAGGGCGAGGCGGGCATGCGCGGTGGCCCTGCGGGTGATCTCTACATCTTCATCGAGGTGAGCCCCCACAAGATCTTCGAGCGCGAGCAGAACAACCTGTTCTGCCGCGTGCCGGTCTCGATGGTCACTGCCGCGCTCGGCGGCGACATCGAAGTGCCCACCATCGACGGCGGGCGCAGCCGGGTGAAGATCCCCGAGGGCTCGCAATCGGGCCGCCAGATGCGCCTGCGCGGCAAGGGCATGCCCGCCCTGCGCGGCGGCGCCCCCGGCGACATGTTCATCGAACTCGCCGTGGAAACGCCGGTAAACCTCACCGGCAAGCAGAAGGATCTGCTCAAGGAGTTCGCCCAGATGAGCGAAGACAACAACCCCGAGAGCAAGAGCTTCTTCTCCTCGGTGAAAAGCTTCTGGGACAGCATGAAAAGCTGAGCGAAGGGTTGGTGCACCGCGCGCTGTTAACCCTTCCCTAACCGCCCTCCGGCATCGTTCGGGCCATGTCACACGGCCCGAACGCCTTTTCCGATCTCTCCCTGCCGCTCTTCGACAGCGACGAGAGCGCGCCCTTGCCCGCACCCGGCAGGCCCCCGCCCCAGCCCTCCTACCTCCGCGACCACCGCAAGCGCCTGCGCGATCGCTTCCTCGCAGGCGGCGCCCGCGCCCTGCCGGATTACGAGATGCTCGAGCTGGTGCTCTTCCGCGCCATCCCCCGGCGCGACGTGAAGCCGCTCGCCCGCGCCCTGCTCGAGCGTTTCGGCGATTTCAACGGCGTGCTCTCCGCCCCGCCCGACCAGATCGCGGCGGTCGAGGGCGCGGGCGAGGCGGTGATCTGCGAGCTCAAGGTGGTCGAGGCCGCGGCGCACCGGCTCACCCAGTCGCGCCTGCGCAAGCGGCAGGTGCTCTCCTCGTGGGACGCGCTGCTCGAATATTGCCGCGCCACCATGTCCCACCGCGCCACCGAGCAGTTCCGCGTCTTCTACCTCGACCGCAAGAACATCCTCATCGCCGACGAGGAGCAGGCCGAAGGCACGGTCGATCATGTGCCCGTCTACCCCCGCGAGATCATCAAGCGCGCACTCCTGCTCAACGCCAGCGCGCTCATCCTCGTCCACAACCACCCCTCCGGCGATCCGACCCCCTCGCAGGCTGATATCTCGATGACCACGCAAATCCACGGCGCTGCCGCCACCATGGGCATCATGCTGCATGACCACGTGATCATCGGCAAATCGCGCGAGCTGAGCTTCCGCGCCGAGGGGCTGATCTGATTTGATCGGTCAGACGCTGATGTCGGAGTCCGGCACCCGGCGCGGACTCAAGGCCGCAGGCCGCCCTAGCGCACCCAAACCTCCACCCGCCGGTTGATCTGCCGGCCCCAGGCGCTGTCGTCGCAGGCCATGGGCATCGCCTCGCCGAAGGCCTCGATCCCGATGTCGATGCGCGAGAGGTTGGCCGTCTCGGCGGTGCTGGTCACCGCCTCCTGCACCGTCGCCGCCCGCCGCTTCGCGATCCGCAGGTTGGCTTCCGCGCCGCCATCGCCATCGCTGAACCCCACGAAAACCAGCCGCCGCGCATCGTAGAGCCCCACCTCCAGCGCCCGCGCCAGCTGCTCCACGTTCGAGCGCGATTGCGCGTCGAGCCGCGTCGATCCCGATTCGAAGCGGAAGGTCATCGTCAGCCGCTTCAGCGGCTTGAGAAACTCCACCATCCGCTGCAATTCCTCGAGGCTTATCTCCTCACCCGCCTGCGAGATGGCGTTGGCAAACCTGTCGCCCTGCTGGTCGAGCGGAATTTCCTCCGGCGCCTGATCAACGAAGCCCGCCCGGCGGATCACCAGCTGCGCCGAGGGGTCGCGCAGGTAGGAGAGAAACTCCCGCACCAGTTTCGGAAAACGCCGCGCCGGCAGGTAGAGGAACATCGGCGAGGTGATCGGGTAATCCTCTGTCTTGATCGAGCGCCGGTCGGCCCGCAGCCGAAACCCGCATTCCCCCTGCAGCGCCATCTCCCACGCGGTTCCGGCCTCCGAACGGCTCGTCACCCCGATGGCAAACGGGTCTTCGGCCACCGAGCGCGCCAGCCCCGGCCCCCCGGTATGCAGCGTGACCTGCTGCAAGAGCGTCACCCCCGCGGGCTTGAGAAGCCGGTCTTCGGTGGCCTGCCCGAGCCCCGTGCGGGCATTGTGCACGTGCACGGCAATCGGCGCATCCGGCCCGCCCAGCATGTTCCAGTTGTCGATCTGCCCCGAGAGCACCTGCGCCAGCTCGCTCAGGCTGATCGCCTGCACCGGGTTCGAGGGCGCCACGATGGGCACCAGCGCATCGAGCGAGATCACCCGCGCCCCGGTGCGCGAGCTGAGGTCGCCCAGCCCCGCCTCGCGCGCCATGCGCAGCTCTTCGGGCCGGGCCTCCCGGAGCGCCATCACCATGTCCACCTCGTCGGCCAGCAGGTCGGCGAAGCCTTCGTCGGTATTGCTCAGGCGAAAGGTGAATTCGCCCAGCACCCGCTCCGTCTCCGGGTCGGAAATTGCATAAATCGCCTCGGTGTCGGAGATATCCTCCCGGCTCACCGTGAAGCTGTTGCGGATCGCGAATGCCTCGATCAGCGCCGGCAAGAGCACCCGCCCCATCGTCGGCGCGCCCGAGAGCGTCACCCGGGCGATGAAATCCTCGAGGTTGGGGCAGCCCGGCCCCTCGCAGATCACGCCCGAGCCATCCACCGTGAGCTCGCCATAGATCGTATCGACGCGATAGAACTCGCCATCGAACCCGAGCAGGTTGCCGGAAATCTCCACATTGCCGTCGCGCGAGGTCAGCGTCACGTCTTGCGCAACAGCCGCACCCGCCAGCCCCAACAGGAAAAGTGCGGCGCAGAACGCCGCACGCAGTACCGCCATGAAAGCCCTCCGGCCTGACCTTTAGTTGCGGGCGATCTTCAGGTCATCAAAGAGGTTTTTCAACACCAGAACGTCACCGATGCCCTCACAATCCGGCATTGCCAGCGTCAGGTCCTTGGCGCGCATCTGTTCCAGCCCCGATTTCTGCAGCACCTGCGCCGAGATGTCGCGCCCGCAGTTGCCGTTGGTCACGGTCGCCTCGAGGCTGATCTCGATCACCCCCTCGATGGATGCCGTGCCGGACGGGAAAGTGTAAACCTCGGCCATATGCCCGTTGAGCAGGCCCGGCTCGCCGAGAACCGTCATGAAGCCGCCTTCGCCCCGCGCCGCACGCGCCATCTCGGCGGCATTGCCCGCCCAGATATGCCCGGCCCCGTCATAATCCGCGCCATATTCCAGCGCATGGATCTCGAGCCCGTCGGTGCCCGCCCATTGCACCACCGCGCGGTCGTAATATTCCAGCGTGTCCACCTCGGCTTTCGCCACCGCGCTGTCGCCCGAGACGAAGGAGATGATGAACACCGCGTCGCGCGCCAGCGCCGGAACGGTCAGGCTGCTCAGCCCGTCGGCATCGGTCGAGGCCGAGAACATCATGCCGTTATGGTGCACGGTGAATTGCGAATTGGCCATGCAGGGCGCATCCACCGCGATATCCACCATCGCGGCCGCACCGGCCACAGCAAAGGTCTTGATCTCGCAACCGAAGCTCGGCGCGGGCTCTTCGCCCGGCAGATCGGCAATCGGCTGATCGTCGAGCGCCGCCAGCGTCACCGGCTCCACCGGCAGCAGATCGGGCTGCGGCGCGGCCGAGGGCGGCACGGGAATCATCTTGTCGAAGGCCGAGGCATCGAGCATCGGCACTTCGGCCACAGAGGGCGCCTCGGCGGGCTCCACGGCCGTGTCTTCCAGGGCCGGCATCGGGGCAGGGGCGTCCATCGCCGCCTCTTCCACCGGCTCCTGGGCCACCGTCTCTTGTGCCGCTGCCTCCGGCTCCGCGGCCAGTGTATCCGTCAGCGGCTCCGCCGCCGGCTCTTCCACCGGGGCGATGTCCTGCACCGGGCTGATCGAGGCCAGCTGCACAACCTGCTCATCGCCACGCGGCGCCTGCACGAAGTGTTGCATGAAGAATCCCGTCGCCAGGGCACAGAACAGGGTTCCGAGAATTGTGATGATACGTTTCGCACTCGTCTTCGGGGCCGACATTGCACACTCCCACGCATTTGGTCCGGATTGTTTCTAGTCCGGAAAAAAGGCCGCCGTGAGGCAGCCTTGTGGAGTGTTTTGGGTCTGGTCGTGTCGTGGCCCTGTCAGGCGAGCCGTCCGTGGCAATGCTTGAACTTCTTGCCCGAGCCGCAGGGGCAGGGCTGGTTGCGCCCCGGGTTGCCCCAAGTGCTGGGGTCCGATTCCACGAAACCTTCCGCCGCGCCCTCCGCCGCCGGTGCCGCGGCAGCGCCATTGGCCTCGCTCGTGGCCATCGCCTGCTCGAGCGCGGCGCGCTGCGCTTCCACCTGCCGCATCATCGCGGCCTGTTCCTCTTCGGTCATCGGCCGGATCTGCGCGAGCTTCTGGGTCACGTCCTGCCGGAGGCTGTCGAGCATCGTCTCGAAGATCTGGAACGCCTCGTTCTTGTACTCGTTGAGCGGGTCGCGCTGCGCATAGCCCCGGAAGCCCACGACGCTGCGCAGATGCTCCAGCGTCAGCAGATGCTCACGCCACTTGGCGTCGATCGTCTGCAGCAGGATCTGCTTCTCGATCGAGCGCATCTGGTCGGCCCCGAAGCGCGCGGCCTTCTGCGCCATCATCTCGTCGGCGGCCTTCTCGATGCGTTCGGCGATTTCCTCGTCGTCCACGCCTTCCTCTTCGCCCCACTCAACCACCGGCAGGTCGAGCGCAAGCTGCTCCCTCAGCGCCTGGTGCAGGCCTTCCATGTCCCACTGGTCGGCATAGGTCTTGGGCGGCATGTAGCGGTCAACGAGCTCGTCCACCACCTCGCCGCGCATGTCCTGCACGATGTCCGAGAGGTCGGCCGCCTTCATGATGTCGAGCCGCTGCTTGAAGATCACCTTCCGCTGCTCGTTCATCACGTCGTCGAATTTCAGCAACTGCTTGCGGGTGTCGAAGTTGCGCCCCTCCACCTTGGCCTGCGCCCGCTCGAGCGATTTGTTGACCCACGGGTGAATGATCGCCTCGCCTTCCTTCATGCCCAGCGTCGAGAGCACCTTCTCCAGCCGCTCCGAGCCGAAGATGCGCATCAGGTCGTCCTCGAGGCTGAGGAAGAAGGCCGAGCGCCCCGGGTCGCCCTGCCGGCCCGAACGGCCGCGCAGCTGGTTGTCGATCCGCCGGCTCTCGTGGCGCTCGGTGGCCAGCACGAAGAGCCCGCCCGCCTCCTTCACCGCCTGCTCGTCGGCGGCGTGATCGGCCTCGATCTTGTTGCGGATCTCTTCGGGGTCCTTCTCCGGCTCCGCGGCGATGGCCTCCATGATCTTGAAGTCCACGTTGCCGCCCAGCTTGATGTCGGTGCCGCGCCCGGCCATGTTGGTGGCGATGGTCACCGCACCGAGCTTGCCCGCATCCGCCACGATCTGCGCTTCCTGCTCGTGCTGCCGGGCGTTCAGCACGTTATGCTTGATCCCGGCCTTCTTGAGCATCTCGCTCAGCATCTCCGACTTCTCGATCGAGGTGGTCCCCACCAGCACCGGCTGCTTGCGCTCATGCGCCTTGCGGATCGAGGCGATGATCGCCTCGTATTTCTCGCCCGCCGTGCGATACACCGCGTCATCCTCGTCGACCCGGGCAATCGGCAGGTTGGTGGGCACTTCCACCACGCCCAGCCCGTAGATCTCAGCGAATTCCTCCGCCTCGGTCGAGGCGGTGCCGGTCATGCCGGCGAGCTTCTCGTAAAGCCGGAAGTAGTTCTGAAAGGTCACCTGCGCGAGCGTCACGTTCTCGGGCTGGATGTCGCAGCCCTCCTTCGCCTCGATGGCCTGATGCAGCCCGTCGGAGAGCCGCCGCCCCGGCATCATCCGCCCGGTGAACTCGTCGATCAGCACCACGTCCTTGTCGCGCACGATGTAGTCGCGATCCTTCATGAAGATCTTGTGCGCCCGGATCGCCTGGTTGACATGGTGCACGATGGTAGTGCTCTCAGGGTCATAAAGGCTCTGGCCCTCGGGCAGCAGCTCCTCGCGATGCAGGATCTCCTCGAGAAACTCGTTGCCCTCGTCGGTGAAGGTCACGTTCTTGAGCTTCTCGTCGATGGTGTAATGCTCGTCCGTAAGCTCGGGGATGAGCCTGTCGATCGTCACGTAAAGCTCGCTGCGGTCCTGCGCCGGGCCCGAGATGATGAGCGGCGTGCGCGCCTCGTCGATCAGGATCGAGTCCACCTCGTCGACGATGGCAAAGTGATGCCCGCGCTGGCTCATCTCCGAGAGCGACGATTTCATGTTGTCGCGCAGGTAGTCGAAGCCCAGCTCGTTGTTGGTGGCGTAGGTCACGTCGGCCTTGTAGGCGGCCTTCTTGTCATCGTCGCGCTGCTGAGGGTGCACCACGCCCGTGGTCATGCCCAGCGCGGCATATACCTTGCCCATCCACTCGGCATCGCGCTTGGCGAGGTAGTCGTTGACCGTGACGATATGCACGCCCCTGCCCGTGAGCGCGTTGAGATAGGCGGGGAAGGTCGCCACCAGCGTCTTGCCTTCGCCGGTCTTCATCTCCGAGATGTTGCCCTGATGCAGAAAGATCCCGCCCATGAGCTGCACGTCGAAGGCGCGCAGGCCCAGCGCCCGCCGCGCCGCTTCCCGGCAGTTGGCGAAGGCCTCTGGCAGCACCGCGTCGAGCGCCTCGCCCTCGGCCACGCGGCTTTTCAGCTCGTTCGTCTTCTCGATGATCTGGGCGTCGTTCAGCGCCTCGAACTCGGGCTCCAGCGCGTTGATCTTGTCGATGGTCGCGCGTGTCGCCTTGACCTTGCGGTCGTTCTGCGTCCCGAAGATTTTTCGCGCGACGGTGTTCAAACCCAGCATATGCTATCCGATCCGGTCTTTCGCATGTTCGTGAAAGGCATTTGCTTGCTCCGCCTCCGGTGCGGGCCTAGAAGGGGCCAAGCAGGCAGTTCCGCCTTGATCCTAAGGCGATGTAAGGGGCCGCCGAATGAGTGTCAACGCTGCAAGGGGCCGCGCCCCCCAGCGCGAAACAGCAAAGGGTAGATCATGTCGTTTTCAACAAAGCCGCTTCTCGCCGCCGCCACCGCCGTTCTGCTGGCCGCAGGCCCGCTCGCCCATGCACAGGATGCGCCCGACCCCGCACAGGTGCTGGCCACGGTGAACGGCACCGAGATAACGCTCGGCCATGTGATCGCCGTACGCGCCGATCTGCCCCCGCAATATGATCAGCTGCCCAACGAGCTGCTCTTCGATGGAATCCTCGAGCAGCTCATCAACCAGACGCTCCTGAAGCAGTCGAGCGACGAAGAGCTGAGCCTCCGCAGCCGGATCATGCTCGAGAACGAAGAGCGCGCGCTCGCCGCCGGCGAGGTGATCGAGCGGCTGATGGAAGGCGGCGTCGACGAGGCCGATCTGCGCGCCGCCTATGACGAGCAATATCCCGAGGTGGCCGACGAGCTCGAATACCGCGCCTCCCATATCCTCGTCGAAACCAAGGATGAGGCCGCCGCTCTGGTGGAAGAGCTGGCCGGCGGCGCCGATTTCGCGGCGCTCGCCCGCGAAAACTCCACCGGTCCCTCCGCCTCCGTCGGCGGCGATCTGGGCTGGTTTGGCGATGGCGACATGGTCGCCGCCTTCTTCGACGCGGTCAAAGGGCTGGAGCCGGGCGAAATCTCGGCCCCCGTGCAAACCGATTTCGGCTGGCACGTCATCCGCCTCGCCGAAACCCGCCAGAAGGAGCGCCCCGAGTTCGACACCGTGCGCGGCGAGCTGGAAAACCAGCTTCAGCAAGACATCATCGGCGCCAAGGTCGCCGAGCTCGAGGCCGAGGCCGAGATCGACACCTCCGGCGCCGAGGCCGTCAGCCCCGAAGCCATCAGCAACTACGACCTTCTGGAGAACTGAGCATGGGCGGCACGCCTCCTCTCTCGCCTCTCGCCCCCAAGGCGTTTCCCGATCTGCCGGTCATCGCCGGCGTGAGTTTCGCGACCGCCGAGGCAGGCGTGCGCTATGCCGGCCGGACAGATGTGATGCTGGCCCGCCTCGCGCCCGGCACCGCCGTGGCCGGGGCCTTCACCCGCTCCGCCACCCGCTCCGCCGCCGTGCTCGACTGCCAGGAGAAGATCGGCAAACCCTCCGGGGAGGGCGCCGCGATCATCGTGAATTCCGGCAACGCCAATGCCTTCACCGGCAGGAACGGCGCCGAGGCGGTTAACAGCGTCACCGGCGCCGTGGCCGAGGCGCTGGGCATCCCCGCCGCCCGCGTCTTCTCCTCCTCCACCGGCGTCATCGGCGAGCCGCTCCCGCATGACCGCATCCGCGCCAAGCTCGCCGATCTGGCCGCCGCGCTCTCCGAGGAAGGCATCGCCGACGCCGCCCGCGCGATCATGACAACCGATACCTTCCCCAAGGGCTCCGGCACCACGATCACTGTCGATGGCCAACCGGTGAAGATCGCCGGCATCGCCAAGGGCTCGGGCATGATCGCCCCCGACATGGCCACCATGCTCGTCTACATCTTCACCGATGCCGCCATCGAGCAGCCGGTGCTGCAGACCATGGTTTCGGCCCTCAACGACACCACCTTCAACTGCATCACCGTCGATAGCGACACCTCCACCTCCGATACGCTCCTCGTCGCCGCCACCGGCGCCTCCGGCATCCGCGTCACCGAAAGCAGCGTGGAGTTCATGGAAGGCCTGCACCGCGTCATGCTCGACCTCGCCCATCAGGTCGTGCGCGACGGCGAGGGCGCGACCAAGTTCATCGAGATCTCCGTCACCGGCGCCTCGAGCGATACCGACGCCCGCACCCACGCGCTTTCCATCGCCAACTCCCCGCTGGTCAAAACCGCCATCGCCGGCGAAGATCCCAACTGGGGCCGCGTCGTCATGGCCATTGGCAAATCCGGCGCCCCCGCCAACCGCGACACGCTCTCCATCTGGTTCGGCGACATCCCCGTGGCGAAGGAGGGCTGGGTCGATCCCGGCTACCGCGAGGAGGCCGGTGCCGCCTACATGCAGCAGCAGGAGATCTCGATCCACGTGGATCTGGGCCTCGGCGGCGGTCGCGCAACCGTCTGGACCTGCGATCTCACCCACGGCTACATCCAGATCAACGCCGATTACCGCTCGTGAAAACCGTCCTCGTCTCTGCTGTCGCGCTCATCGACGTGGATGGCCGCATCCTCCTCACCCAGCGCCCCGAGGGTAAATCCATGGCCGGGCTCTGGGAGTTTCCCGGCGGCAAGGTCGAGCCGGGCGAAACCCCCGAGGCCGCGCTCATCCGCGAACTCGAGGAAGAGCTGGGCATCAACACATGGGCCAGCTGCCTCGCCCCGCTCACCTTCGCCAGCCACGGCTACGAAGGGTTTCACCTCCTCATGCCGCTCTTCGCCTGCCGCAAGTGGGAAGGCACGCCGCAAGGCCGCGAGGGGCAGAAGCTGGCATGGGCGCGGGTGAACGAGTTGCGCGACTATCCGATGCCCCCCGCCGATATCCCCCTCATCGCCATGCTGCGGGATTGGCTGTGAAATAGAGCAAGCCGCTGACCTCGAGCGGCAACCGCGCGGAATCAAGGGGCGTCAGCCCCCCGGGCGAGGTGGGGGGCGGGCCGCCACGGCCCCCCCAGCGCGCGGGCCCCCACCAGCGCCCAGCCCCACCCCCCGCCC
>JAVKDQ010000045.1:0-14292 GCA_040222155.1 Roseovarius sp. | reverse complement strand
CCGCTGGCGCTGGCACCTCGACGAGATGTTCGTGAAGATAAATGGCGAGAGGCACTACCTTTGGCGGGCCGTTGATCACGAAGGCGAAGTCCTGGAAAGCTTCGTGACAAAGACGCGTGACAAGAAAGCTGCATTGAAATTCTTAAGGAAAACAATGCGCAAACACGGCCAACCAGAAATTATCGTCACCGACAAGCTGCGTTCTTACGGCGCTGCCCTGAAGGAAATTGGCGCGATCGACAGACAAGAAACCGGACGCTGGTTGAACAACAGAGCTGAGAACTCGCACCTCCCCTTCCGACGACGAGAGCGGGCGATGTTGCGTTTCAGACAAATGCGAAGTCTGCAGAAATTCGCCGCCGTCAATGCCTCGATCTTCAACCTATTCAATTCAGAAAGAAGCCTCAGCTCCCGACACATTTTCAAACGCAACCGTGCCGTCGCTCTTGCCGAGTGGCGCGGGCTCGGCGCGGCATAAAGGGCAGCACCTCTGCCCATGCCGAGACTGGTTCGACTTCGTCTGGCAGCTCCAGCTAATTCTCTTCCATCTTGAGCGGCGACCGAAGGCTTGGCGGCTCGTCGTCCACGCGCGCCGGGAAGAGGGCCTGCCACAGCCCATCCTTCCCCTTGCGAACGAGTTCGCGCGCTCTGAGTTGCTCGGAATTCACTGCATCCTCAAGGTCCAGCACTGGCGCGAAGCAGCAATCCGCCGGCTCGAAACGGGCGATCGCCTCCTCCATGGTGAGGCTGCCGATCAGGGTTGCGATTTCCGACCGCAGCTCGGTTTGGGGAAGCGGCTCCTGCTGGCGGTCCAGCCAGTCGGGCCGCTCCGCCGCATCGCAAAAACGCTTCCAGAACTTTTCCTCGATGGGCGCCAGCGTGACGTGACCGCCATCGGCCGTCGCGTAGATGCCGTAATAAGCCGCGCCGCCTGTAAGGTATTCCCGGCCCCGCGCTGGGGGCGCGCCACGAACTGAAAGGTCGACAAGGCTGAAGGTGAGTGTCGGCATAACGGCATCAGTAAGCGACATGTCAATATGGCTGGGCTCCCGCGTCCGGTCGCGGTGACGCAGCGCGCCGAGCATCGCTGAGACGGCCATGATCCCCACCGTGCAATCGGCGGGTGGCGGGTGCGGCATGCCCGGATGCTCAGGCGGGCCAACCAGCGAGAGGTAGCCGTTGAGTGCAAGGTAATTCATGTCATGGCCGGCATGTTGCGCGAGCGGGCCATTGGCACCGAACCCGCTCAGTGAGCAAGTGATGAGGTCAGGCTTCGCACCGCGAAGCACATCGAGCCCGAGCCCGAGCCGATCCATTACCCCAGGACGGAAGCCCTCGACCACGATATCCGCCTCCGCCACGAGCCCCAGAAAGGTATCCTGCCCCTCGGCGCTGCGCAGATCAAGCCGCCGGGTCGCCTTTCCAGCGTTGGTGGCGCTGTAGTAGAGAGAGAGACCGTCTGCGCCTTTCGGGCCGATAAGGGTCATCCCGTCGCCGCCGGGCGGTTCGATCTTCAGAACATCCGCTCCCATGTCGGCTAGGAGAAGCGTTGCGAGAGGGCCCGGCAGATAATGCGAAAGGTCGAGAACACGCACTCCTTCGAGAAACCGATTCAGCTTGCTCATTCGGCAGTATCCTTGTTGTTGATTGAAGGACTAGGGGGCGGAAGGATCGATGAGAAGGCGCCCGGTGACCTCGCGCCCGGCAATGAGGGCAAAGGCCCGATCCACCTCACCGAGGGCGAACTTCGACTGGATCTGCGGGCGGATGCGCCCATCCTCGTAAAGCGCGCACATCGCCGCCATAGCGCTGCGCACCGTATCGGGCAGCTTGTCGCGGAATGCTGTCACCTGCAGGCCCTGAACCGAGATCGTCTTGAGCAGAAGATAGTTGGTTGCAACCGACGGGATCTCGCCCGTGGTGAAGCCCAAAACCACCGCCCTACCTCGCCATGCCAGCGTTCGCAGGCAGGACGCAAAGGGCGCGCCGCCCAACACGTCGACTAGGATGTCCGCTCCCTTTTCGTTCGTGGCGGCGTATACTTCCGCGCGCACCGCGTCGCAGTCTTTGGCGTGCGACAGATTAATCAGGTGGTCGGCGCCGGCGCTGCGGGCCACCCCGGCCTTCTCCATGTTCGAAAGCCCCGCGAGCACCGTCGCCCCATGGGCCTTGGCGAGCTGGATCGCGGCCTGGCCCACACCGCCGCTAGCGCCGGTGACGAAAACCGTTTCTCCCCGCTCTAGTCGGGCCGAGGGAAACAGTGCACACCAAGCGGTCAGATAGCTGACTCCCATGGCGACGGCGGCATCGAAGGAGACGCCGTCGGTTATCGGCAACACCTGATGCGCGGGTAGGCAGATCTGCTCCGCATGAGCTCCAAAATCGGCAATTGCCAAGACGCGCTGCCCCGGCACGAGCCCCTCCACCCCCTCACCCAGTGCCTCGATCCGCCCCGCGGCCTCCATCCCGGGGATGAACGGCGTGGCTGGCGTGTTCTGGTACTTGCCCATCACCATAAGGAGGTCAGCGAAAGCCACACCGGCGCTCGCGACCTGCACCAGCACCTGACCCGGGCCAGGAACCAGGGAGGCAACATCGGATAGGCGGCAGTTCTCGGCTCGGCCTGTTTCGTTCAGAATGATGGCACGCATCCGACGCGGCTCCCTTCAAACCCGGGTCTTTCCTTTGCTTCGCAATCCCTCGACCGCTGGGCCGGAAACCGGCGAGCCGTCAACGGATAGGACACTTCAGAAATTAAAACAACTATTTGTTTTTTTACCAGAGCAATGATACAAATCCGCAGAAGCGTTTTTCAAAGACCGCTCGCATCAGAAAAGCATCTCGCCGTGGGGAGACCAACCATGCCCGAAATTCCAACTCAGGACCGTGTGCTTGGAAAGCTGTTTCGCAGGACCGTCGAACGCCACCCAGACAGGGTTTTTTTTCAGTTCCGCGACTCCGAGTTTACCTACGCAGAGATGAACGCACTAGCGAACCGCACGGCGTCCGGCCTCGCAGAGCTTAGCCTCGTTCAGGGAGGAAAGCTGGCCATCATGACGCCCAACTGCCCCGAATTCATCTATGGATGGCTGGGCGGGGCGAAGGCCGGAATCGTCTATGTTCCAATCAACACGGAGTATCGCGGCGATATCCTGCGCTACCAGCTGGACAAGGCCGACATAACGCATCTACTGATCGCGGCGGATTACCTTGAGCGCCTCGATGCGATCATCGAGAACCTTCCGAAACTCACCCATGTGATCGTTTGCGGCGGGTCCGACATCCCCTCGCGCATCCGCGCCAATGCGTGCATCACCTTCTTCGACGACCTCCTGACCGCAACGGACCGCGAACCGGACGCAACCCTCGCCTATACCGACCCACTGGCGATTTCCTTTACCTCGGGCACCACCGGCCCCTCGAAGGGCGTTCTGGCCACCAATTGCCACGTTGTCACCTTTGCGATGGACTGGATCCGCGCCAACGACTTCCGGGAAGGCGAGTCCATCTATTCTCCCCTGCCCCTCTTCCACGCCATCGCGGCATGGCTAGGCGTGGTTCCCACAATCATTCAGGGCGGTCGGATCGCAATGGTGGAACGGTTCTCGGCCTCGACCTTCTGGGATGATGTGCGCCACTACAACGTGGATCTCGTACATGGCATCTTCTCGATGATCCCCATCCTCATGAAGCAACCCGAGAGGCCAGACGACGCCACTCAGCCGGCGCGTACCTTCTACATCGGCCAGCACAACGTAGCTTTCGAGAAGCGCTTCAACTGCCGGATCGTCGAGGTGTTCGGTTCTACGGAAACCGGCATCGTCACCATGACGCCCTACCACGAAGATCGCCGCAAGGGCTCCTGCGGGAAGGCCAATTCGGAGACATTTGAGCTAATGCTCGCCAATGACAGCGACGAGCCAGTCGCGCCGGGGGAAGTGGGTGAAATTCTCGTCCGGCCGCGTCAGCCCTACTCGATGCTGCGCGAGTATTACGGAATGCCCGCGGAGTCGATCGAGGCTTTCCGCAACCTCTGGTTTCATACCGGCGACAACGCCCGGCAGGACGAGGACGGTTACCTCTATTTCGTCGACCGCAAGAAGGATGCCATCCGCAGGCGTGGCGAGAACATTTCGTCCTTCGAGGTCGAGTCGGTCGTCAACGCGATCCCAGAAGTTCTGGAATGCGCGGCCATCGCGGTGCCCTCCGAGCTCGGCGAAGACGATGTGAAGATCGTTGTGTCGCTGAAGCCCGGGGAGGAGCTGAGTGCCGAGCAGATCTGGGCCTATTGTGACGAAAACATGCCGGCCTTCTGGGTGCCGCGCCACATCGAGATCCGTGACGAACTGCCAAAAACGCCGAACCAGAAGATCCAGAAATACCTGCTGCGCAGCGAACCGCCGGAGGGCCGGGTGCACGATCGAGGCCCCAATGCGGGCCGCCCGCGCAGGAATGTGGGAGCGGCGGAGTGAGTCTGGCGGGCACCATGCCCCTTGGTCCGGAAGGAGAGGTTCTCTTCGGCGTGGACGATGGCATCGGCCGGTTGACACTCAACCGTCCCGCCTCGCTCAACACCTTCACACCGGGCATGACTTGGGCCATTATTGAGGCAACCGAACGCCTGAGGGACGACAGCGAGGTCAAGTTGGTCGTGCTCTCGGGGGCGGGCCGGGCCTTCTGCACCGGCGCCGATTTCAACATTCTCGACGCCAACCGGCACAGGCCGGAGGAGATCGCCCGCTTCAACCGGGGTATCAACTACGCCCTCAACGCGATCGAGGCCTTGCCTCAGCCGGTGATTGGCAGTGTACACGGCCATGCTCTCGGGGGCGGCCTCGAAGCAATGCTCGTTTGCGATATCGTGGTCGCGGCGAAAAGCACAATCATCGGCGACCCGCATGTGGAAGTGAGCTTTCCGCATGGCGGCGGCGGCAGTCAGCGACTACCCCGCCGGATCGGCCTCGCCCGGGCGCTCGATCTCGCGCTGACATGCCGGCGACTGACGGCGAGCGCGGCGATGGAGACCGGCCTTGTCGCGCGCGTGGCGCCAGACGCCGAACTGACGGATACGGTGGATCTCATCGCTCGGGAAATGGCCGAGCGCAACGGCGCGACGTTACGCGAGGTCAAGCGTCTCCTGCATCTCTCGATGCGGGTCGATCTCTCGGTCGGCCTACAAGCCGAGGAGACCGCCTTCGCCGCCCATGCACGCCGTCCGGATGCCTTTGTCGGGATCGACGCATTCCTCGCACGGCGCGCCCGAAAATGACCACATGAACCGCTAGCAGATCCAAGGGAGGACAAAATGACGACGATCAACGAGCGCAAGACGAAGCTGAAAGAGGATTTCACCCGGAACCGGGGCTACTGGAGCGACTTCTGGGATGGTCTGCTCGACCTCAACCCCGATTTCTTCGAAGCCTACCTCCCCTTCTCCTCCATCCCCTGGACACCGGGCGTGCTGGAGCCCAAGGTGAAGGAGTTCATCTATATCGCTATCGACGCCTCCACCACCCATCTCTACGAGCCGGGCCTTCGCATCCACCTCCAGAACGCGCTCAAGTATGGCGCCACTAAGGAAGAGATCATGGAAGTCTACCAACTCACAAGCGTTCTGGGGATGCACACCTGCACGCTGGGCGTGCCCGCCCTTCTGGACGAGATGCGCAAGGCCGGCAGGGGCGACGAACTGGAGATCGAGCTCACCGACGAGCAGAAGACGCTCAAGGAAACTTTCATCAGAAACCGCGGCTACTGGAGCGATTTCTGGGATGGACTTCTGGCCCTCGCACCCGAGTTCTTCGAGGCCTATCTGCGGTTCTCCTCCATCCCTTGGACGCCGGGCGTGCTGGAGCCCAAGGTTAAGGAGTTCATCTATATCGCCATCGACGCCTCCACCACCCATCTCTACGAGCCGGGTTTGCGTATCCATATTCAGAACGCACTCAAGTATGGCGCCACGAAGGAAGAGATCATGGAGGTCTACATGCTCACCAGTGTCCTGGGCATGCATACCTGCACACTGGGGGTTCCGGCCCTTCTCGACGAGTTGGAGAAAGCAGGCAAGCACTGAGTCTGGCCTTGGCGTGCAGTACCGACAAGAGCCTCTCGAGCCTCGAGCGTTCCGCGCGCCAAACACCCCCTACACGAGAAAAAGGTTGCGTACGCACGACGAACCGACGCATGAAGGCTTGCAAAACGGGGTTGTTTCGGGACAGGTTTCCCTGCCCAAACGGGCATGAGATGACGGGGTATTCCATTCGGCACGCGGAATAACGAGAATGCGAGAACTGAAGATCCCTGTCGCGCCGGAGGATGCGACACCGGGCGCCCGGCTTACCCAGGGTCACGTCAACGACGGGGGAGCACTTGGCGGCATATAAGGCGAAGGAAGGGGTGTCGAAGGGCGAGATGCGGCGCCAGATCATCCTCGACGCGGCCGCGCAATGCTTCGCGGAGAGGGGTTTCGACGCCACGACCATGCGCGACATCGCGGCGCTCACCGGTATCCGCCCGGGGTCGATCTACTACCATTTCGAATCCAAGAACGAGCTTTTCCTCGCGGTCCACGAACAGGCGGTAAGCCAGATCACGGAACGCGTGGAAGAAGCGATCCAACCCGGTGCCGACCCGTGGACCCGGCTCGAGCAGGCCTGTGTCGGATACCTCGAATGTCTCGTGGCCAAAGACAACTACGCGAGCGTCGTCATCACCGAATTTCCGCGCCGCAGATCCGGTGCGATGCGCGAATATCTCGTGGGGCATCGCCATCGTTTCGAAAACATCTTCCGCACCCTGATCGACGATCTGCCGCTCGGGAAGGAAGTGGACCGGAAATACTGGCGCCTGTGCCTGCTTGGCACGCTTGCGTGGTCCAACGTATGGTACAAGGAAGGAAGCGACGATGTGGACGATATCGCCCGCAAGTTCATCGCCCTTCTCGCCGAACGCACTGCGCGCTGAAGCGCCTTTTGCCAAGTTTTTCAAAGCCAAGTGGCGCGAGAGCGCGACGGGCCACTGCTTGACGAATCTAACAAATGTTTGTATTTTTTCTGACAGCGAATGTCGGCGAAGGGAAGAGGATTGCATTATGGACGGAGGACTTGAAGACAAGACCCGCGTTCGCGCCCTGAACGACGGGGCGGTATGGGGCACCGATACCGTGCATGGCGTGCTCGAACGCTGGGCGGAGCGAGAGCCCGACCGTCCGTACCTGACCGTGGGCGATGACGTCTGGTCGATGGGCCAGATTAACACCGCATCAAACCGACTCGCGCACGCTCTCTGGAACCACGGAATAACGAATGGCAGCCGTGTGGCGCTAATGATGGCCGGATCGGTTGACTACGTGATCGTCTGGTTTGCCCTTTCCAAGCTCGGCGCCATCGAGGTTCCGATCAACACCGCCTACAAGGGCAACCTGCTCGACTACATTCTCGAAAAATCCGAAACCGCCGCCATCATCGTGGATGCCGCCTTTCTTGAAACCATATCGGAAGCCGCGGAAAAGCTCGCCACGCGCCCGCGCATCATGGTGAACGGCGAGGGCGAAAGCGACACCCTTCACTCCATGATGAAGGACGCTCCAGAAACCAATCCCGATGTGCCCGTTAAGGGCAATGACCCAGCCTGCATCATATTTACCTCCGGCACTACCGGCCCCTCGAAGGGCGTGATCATCACCCAGGCACACGAGGTTTCATTCGGGCGTTTCTTCAACGAGATCACTAGCATGTCCGGTTCCGACGTGGGCTACAACTACCTGCCCTTCTTCCACATCGCCGCAAAATTCCTGTCGCTCGGCACCATGCTCGAAGGCGCGCAGATGGCCCTTGTGCCAGCGTTCAGCCTGTCGAGCTTCTGGAAGGACGTACAGCGGTACAAGGCCACGATCTGCATCGCGGTTGGCGGTCTCTGCCACATGCTGCGAAGCCAGCCCGCTACCGCGGAGGATGCCCGGAACACGCTTCGGCTGATCTATGCGGTGCCGATCCCCTCCGAATTCAAGGAGGAATTCGAGACGCGATTCGGCCTTTCGCTCATCGAGGGCTACGGCTCGACCGAGTCGAACCTGATCGTCTACAGCCGCCCCGAACCCACGCCGCCCGGCTCCTGTGGGCGCGCAAACTCGCATTTCCACGTGGCGATCCTTGGAGAGAACGGCGAGATCCTTCCGCCCGGCGAAATCGGCGAGATCTGCGCTCGCCCGCTTGTGCCCCAGACCATCATGCAGGGTTATCTCGGCATGCCGGAAAAAACGTTGGAGGTGTTTGAAGGCCTCTGGTTCCACACTGGCGACGGCGGATACCAAGACGAGAACGGGTTCTTCTATTTCAAGGATCGCCTGAAGGATTCGATCCGGCGGCGCGGCGAGAACATCTCCTCATTCGAAGTCGAAAGGCAGATCAACGCCCATCCCGACGTGGCCGAATCCGCCGTGGTGGCGGCGCCGTCGGAGCTGGCCGAAGACGAGGTGCTCGCGGTTGTTGTCCCGCGGCAGGGCGCAACGCTTGCCCCCGAGGCGCTGCTGCTCTTCTGCGCCGAGACGATGCCCTATTTCATGGTGCCCCGCTTCATCCGGGTCCGCGACACCCTGCCCCGCACGCCAACCCAGAAGGTCCGCAAGGTGGAACTGCGCGAGGAAGGAATTACGGAGGATACCTGGGACAGCCACACCGCCGGCTTCAAGGTCACGCGGCACGGCTTGCAGACGCCCTCCTGACGCAAGAGCGCACCTCCCGGTTCGGTCGTCAGGCACATGGTCAAGGGCAGGGCGTCTGCATCTTTTTCGGGTCGCCGCTTACGCATAAAAGGAACAAGATATGACAGGTTTGAGCATCGTCGGCATCGGCTCCACGACCTTTGCCAGGCACGAGGGCCGCACGGCCGTTTCGCTGGCTGCCGAGGCAGGAATCCAGGCGCTGCGCGAATCCGGGCTGGATGCCGAACACATCGGCGCGCTTTATCTCGGCAACTTCATTTCGGGCTTCCTGACCGGCCAGGAAGTGCTAGCCGGCCTCACCGCCGACAGGATGAGCCTCGGCGCCATCCCGGCGACCAAGGTGGAAGGCGCCTGCGCCTCTGGAGGCATCGCCTTTCGGCATGCCTGCATGGCGGTCGCCTCCGGTCAATGCGAGGCGGCCATCGCCATCGGTGTAGAGAAGATGTCGCATGCCGGGACCGCGACCGTCACGCAGGGCCTGAACTGCGCACTCGATCACGAGGCAGATGCGGCCTCGGGCCTCACCTATCCGGGCCTTTTCGCGCTCGTTTGGCAAGCCCATGCGGCCCGCTACGGCACCACACGGGAAGAAGTATCGGCGGTGGTCAAGAAGAACCGGCGCAACGGGCTCGCGAACCCGCTCGCGAGCATGGGGGCGAACTTGAGTGACAGCGACATCGAAGGCGCGCCTGTCATCGCCGACCCGCTCACCCTCTACGATTGCTGCCCGATCAGCGACGGGGCCGCGGCAGTCATCGTCACGCGCGACGACCTCGCCCGCCAGTCTTCCGCAACGGCGATCCGCGTGCGGGCCAGTGCCCAGACCTCGGGGCGCCCGGGTCTCGCAGCGCATCCAGATCTCTGCGGTTTCGCAGCCACGTCCGCTGCGGCGCACCGCGCCTTCGCGGACGCCAGACTCGCACCCGCCGACATCGACCTCATAGAACTCCACGACTGTTTCTCCATCGCCGAGATCGTCGATATCGAGGATCTCGGCTTCATGCCCAAGGGCCATGGCGGCGCATGGGCACGCGAGGGGCGCACGGCCGTGGGCGGCGATCTCCCTGTCAATCCGAGCGGCGGCCTCGAGGCAAAGGGCCATCCGGTGGGCGCAACCGGCATCGGCCAGATCTACGAGGTGGTGTGCCAGTTACGCGGCGATCACGCCAACCAGGTCGAGGGCGCGCGGCTCGGTCTCACCCATAATCTGGGCGGCACTGGGGTCGCCTGTACCGTCAATATCCTGGAACGAACGAGCTAGCCATGTCGATCCTGCCACTTCCAGCCAAAGACCTGCCCCTCTGGCGCTGCACCGGTTGCGACGCGCTGGCGTCGAGCCCTGTATCGCTTTGCCCGGCCTGCAGGTCCGACTGCATCTCCGAGATACGAAGCCCCGGAAACGGCACGGTCGCGGCCTCCACGGTTATCCGCCGGCCTTCGGCGGCGGCCGTCGTGGAAGGCCCCTTCGGGCTTTGTGTCGTTCGTCTCGACGAAGGCGTTCTTGTGCCCGGCCACCTGCCCTCCCCCGAAACCATGCCCGTCGGCACGCCGGTTCGCATCGTTGCAAGGCGGGGCGCCGTGCCGGTCTTCGACCTTCAGGAAAGTGCTTCAGCCTGATGGGGACGCCACGCTTCATAGAGGATTACACAGTGGGAGAGGAGATCGTCACGGGCTCCTTTACCCTAGATCGCGACACCATGCTGGCTTTCTCGCGGATGTACGACCCACAACCCCTGCACGTGGACGAAGGCTATGCCCGCGCGGGCCCCTTCGGCGAGCTGATCGCGAGCGGTGCGCAAAGCATCTCGATATCGCTCAAGCTCTTCGTGCAGATGGGCTATCTCGATGGCGTCTGCTTGGCTGGTCCGGGCATGGACGAGGTACGTTTCCTGCGCCCTGTGCGGGCCGGCGACACGCTACAATGCCATATCCGCGTGGCCGAAGCGCGAATCTCGCGCAGCAACCCGACCCGGGGCGTGTTGCGCCTGAATTACGCACTCAGGAATCAGCAAGGCGAAGATGTTCTGACCCATACCAGCACAACCATGGTGCAGGCGCGGCCCCGCCACAAGACGGGAACATGACCCTGCCTGCGCGGCTCAGATGCCTAGCAGCACTTCCTTGACGTAGTCGTCCTCGGCCAGTTCCGCGCCTGTGCCTTCGAGCACAACCTCGCCTTTCGCCAGCACATAGGCATAGCCGCTCACTTCCAGCCCTCGCCCCACATCCTGCTCGACCAGCAGGATGCGCGTCCCGTTCGCGGCCAGCGTCTCGATGAGCTCGAAGATCTGGTCGACGATGATCGGCGCCAGCCCCTGCGAAGGCTCGTCCATGATCAAGAGGCGCGGGTTGCCCATCATCGCCCGCCCTATCGCCAGCATCTGCTGCTCTCCGCCTGAGAGCATGCCCGCACGCTCATGCGCACGTTCGCGAAGCCTCGGAAACCGGTCGAGCTCCCGCTCCACCCGTTCGGCAACATCCGTCATGGGATAGCCATGCCCGCCAACGCGCAGGTTGTCTATGACATTGAGCGAAACAAGCGTGCCACGCCCTTCCGGCACCATGCGGATGCCGTGATGGGCAATCTGGTGCGTCGGCAGGCGGGTGAGATCCGTGCCGTCGAAGGCGATGCCGCCCGAACGCCTTGGCAACATGTTACAGATCGAGCGTAGCAGCGTCGTCTTGCCGGCGCCGTTGCTCCCCAGAACCCCGACGATCGGCCAGTCGGCCATGTCGAGATTGACGGAGTTCAGCACCGTGACCGCGTCGCGATAGCCGCCCACGACGTTCGTCAGCTTAAGCATAGCGGCCTCCAAGATAAGCCTTGATCACCTCCGGCTCCTGCACGACCTCCTGCGGTGGGCCTTCGGCGATCTTCTGGCCCTGCGCCAGCACCACGAGCCTGTTGCAGAGCGAGAGAACTGCCTTCACGTCATGTTCGACGAAGATGATGGTTACGCCGCTGCGGTTGATTGCGCGCAGGATTTCGAGAATGCCGTTGGCCTCCGTCGCGTTGAGCCCGGCGAGCACCTCGTCGGTCATCAGGAGCATCGGGTTCGTCGCCAGCGCCCGGGCGATCTCGACGCGTTTCTGCTCGCCCACCGTCAGGTCTTCCGCCAGCCTGTCGGCCTTGTCGGCCATCTCGCAGAGCTCCAGCGCCCGGCTCGTACATTCGGCGGCAGGCATAGAGCCGATCCTGTCGGTCCCGCGGAAGCAGGAGGCGACATGCACGTTTTCCCAGACGCTCATGCCATGCAGCAGCGAGACCGACTGGAAGGTGCGCGCGGCGCCTGCAGCGCAGATCTTCTCGGGCGAAAGGTTGTGCATTTCCTTGCCGTCTAGCACGATTACACCCTCGCTCGGCGGCACCACGCCGGAGATTATGTTGAAGAGGGTGCTCTTTCCGGCCCCGTTCGGGCCAATTAGGCCAAGGATCTCGCCCCGGCGAACGTTCAGGTCGACATCGGCGACCGCCTTGAGGCCCCCAAAGTAGCGCGACACGCCGCTGGCGCGCAGAATCATGTCCGACTCACTCATCTCGCATCTCCGCCTGCCTTACTGCTGTGGGCCTCCCGGCCATCGGCTCGCGCGCCCTTCCTCTCGAGCCGCATCAAGGCCCAGCGCTGCAGCGACCAAAGGGAACTCACTAGCCCACCGGGCCAGTAGGTTATGATAATCACGATCATGAGCCCGTAAACGAGCCGGTGCAACTCGAGGAAGTTGGACCAGGCGAGCTGGTCTATCACCGAAAGCATGGCGCCGCCCACAATGGGGCCGAGCACCGTGCCGATGCCGCCGAAGATCGTGACGAGGATCATGTTGAGTGTGATGCCGAGGTCAAACATGTTCGCTGTCGAGATGAATGTCATGAAAGGCGCGAAGACGGCCCCCAGTACGCCTGGCCAGAAAGCCGAAATCGCGAAGGCGTAAACCTTGTAGCGCATGGTGGGTATACCCATGGCCCGCGAGAGCGTTTCGTCCTTGTGGATTGCGCGGAAGGCCATGCCATACTTCGAAGGCAGCAACACGATCACCGTAGCGATGCCGAGGAACATGAGGAACAGGAAAAGCATGTAGAAGCCCTCGAGTTCCATCACCTCGGGCAGCGTCCAGCCCTGATCCCATTCTTCCACGCCTCGGGTGAAGGGCAGGTAGTCGATTAGCGTTTCCACCGCGAGCATTGAGGCCAGCGTCGAGAGCGCGAAGTAGAAGCCGCGCTGCTTCAGGATCGGGATGAAGAGTAACGAGAAGAGCACTGCGATCAGCCCTCCCGCCGCAATGCCGATGACGAAGGGCATGTCGAAACGCACCATCATGATCGCGCAGGTATAGGCACCAAGGCCGAAAAACACGCCGTGCCCGAAACTTGGCAAGCCGGTGATCCCGCCGATGATGTTCCAAGCCGTAGCCAGCGAGATGTTGAGGAACACGAAGACGATGAGACGCGTCCAGTAGTCGTTGACAAAGAGCGGCACAAAGGCCAGCGCGAGACAGAACACCGCCAGCACAGCGAGTTGCGGGCCGGGCGGCCCTTTCCGAATGCGCTCGCTTTCTCGCAGAAAGGATTGAAGCATTGTCTCCTCCGCTATTTCCGTATTGCCTCGGCAGCGCCGAAGAAGCCCTGCGGGCGCACGATCAGCAGCGCGATTAGAGCGGTGAAGATGAGGGCAGGCGAGAGCGTGGGGAAGTAGTAGACGGCGGCGAAATGCAGCACGCCGTAGAAGAACCCGCCCACGAGCGCGCCTATCATCGAACCGAGCCCGCCGATGATGACGACGAGGAAGGCATCGATCGTCCAGTAGAAGTCCATGTAGGGCGCCTGCGGGCTGATGGTCATGAAGAGACCTCCAGCGAGACCGGCCCAGATGCCCGAAATCATCATGACGCGCTCATAGGTCTGGTCGATGTTGATCCCACTCAGCCGGGCAGAGCTCGGATTGTCCCGGCAGGCCTGAACGGCGCGACCGAACTCGGTTCGGCTCAGCAGAAGCGAAAGTACGCCCGCCGAGAGGAGTGCCAGGACGAAGACGATCACGTCCATCGTAGGGATGAACTTGTCGCCGATCTCGATAATGGGAGGAAACGGCAGGTCGATGCGCAGCAGGCGTTCCTCGGAGCCCCAGAACTGGATCCCGAGCTCCGTGATGATGATCGCGATTCCGAACGTCTGGACCAGCACCATGAAGGGATGCAGGTGGAAGGCGCGCGCAATGAAGCCCCGCTGAACAACCACTGCCAAAAGACCGGTCGCGGCAGAGGCGATGGGCAGCGCCGCGTAATACGCGAATCCGAGCTCCACCACGAGATAATGGGTAAGGAGCGCGCCGAACACGACAAATGCGCCATGGGCGAAGTTGACGATGCCAACGACGCCGAGCACCAGCGTGAACCCGAAGGCCACCATCGCGAGCAGCGCGCCGCGTAGCAGCCCGAAAATGAGGACGTCTTCCAAAGCGGTCTTCCTTTCGAAGTTGCAAAATGGCCCTTCCGTACCGAACAGCAGGGTCGGGCCCCATGCGGAGGCCCAGCGGGCCAGTGGCCCGCACGACTATCCGGCATTACAGCCCGAT
>JAVKDQ010000044.1:0-11261 GCA_040222155.1 Roseovarius sp. | reverse complement strand
ACCCCGGCGGGCATGACATGGCGGGCGAGATGGAGCGCGCGGCGGAGGCGCAAAGGGCCGAAGGGCGCAAGGTTTACGTGATCCCCGGGGGCGGCTCGAACCCGGTGGGCGCGCTGGGCTATGTGAACTGCGCGCTGGAACTGATTGCGCAGGCCAACGAGCGCGGGCTGAAGATTGACCGGATCGTGCATGCCACGGGCTCCTCGGGCACGCAGGCGGGGCTGGTGACTGGGCTTTGCGCGATGAACGCGCAGGTGCCGGTGCTGGGTATCGGCACCCGCGCGCCGCGGGAGAAGCAGGAGCAGATGGTGTACGACCTCGCCTGCCGCACCGCCGAGAAGCTCGGCTGTGCGGGCGTGGTGGGCCGCGAGGACGTGGTGGCCAACACCGATTACGTGGGCGAAGGCTATGGCCTGCCCACCGGGGCGGGGCTCGACGCGATCGGGCTCTTCGCGCGGCTCGAGGGCATTCTGCTCGATCCGGTCTATTCGGCCAAGGGCGCGGCGGGGCTGATCGACCTCGCGCGGAAGGGCGCGTTCGAGGGGGAGCGCGTGGTGTTCCTGCATACCGGCGGCTCGGTTGGGCTTTTCGGCTACGATTTCGCCTTCGATCATTCCACCCAGCGTATCGGCTAGGGGGCTGGGATGCGGCGCGTGGTGGGTGTTCTGGGAGGCATGGGGCCGGAGGCGACGCTGCTCCTGCAGCGCCGGGTGATGGCCACCGTGAAGGCGCAGGATGATGCCGACCACCTGCCGCTCCTGATTGACATGAACCCGCAGGTGCCCTCGCGCATCGCGCATCTGATCGAGGGGACCGGCGAAAGCCCCGCGCCGGTGCTGGCGGAGATGGCGCGGCGGCTGGAGGCGGCGGGGGCGACCGCGCTCGCCATGCCCTGCAACACCGCGCATCACTACAAGGGCGCGATTGCCGGGGCGGTGGGCATTCCCTTTCTCGACATGGTGGCACTTTCGGTGAGCGAGGCTGCGCTTGGCTTGCAGAAGGGCGCGGCGGTGGGGCTGCTCGCCTCGCCGGCGGTGCGGCGGGCGGAGGTGTTTGGCCCGGCGCTGGTGGAGGCGGGGCTCACGGCGCTCTGGCCCGAGGACGAGGCGGCGATGCTCGAGGCGATCCGCGCGATCAAGGCCGCGCCGGGGCCGTGGCCCGAGGCCGAGGCCACGCTTGCGCGCGCCGCGCGGGAACTCGCGGGGCGCGGGGCGAGGGCGTTGCTCGTGGCCTGCTCGGAATTCTCGCTCCTCTCCGACACGCTCTCCGCGCCGGTTCCGGTGATCGACACTGTGGATGTGCTCGCCCGCGCGATCCATGCCCACACCACAGGGGAGGGCTGAGCGCCGTGGCGGTGACCTATCTCAAGCGCGCCGCGCCGCGCCCGGTTTCCGAGGCGGGCGACATTCGTGACATCGTGCGGATCATGCTGGCCAATATCGAGAACGGCGGCGAGGCGGCGGTGCGTGATTATGCGAGGCGGCTCGATGGCTGGGAGGGCGAGATTGCCCTCTCCGATATCGAACGCCGCGCCGCCTGCGCGCGGGTGCCGGAGACGGTGAAGGAGGATATCCGCTTCGCCCATGCCAATATCCGCCGCTTCGCCGAGGCGCAGCGCGCGACGATGGGCGAATGCGAGGTGGAAATCCTGCCGGGGCTCGTTGCGGGGCAGAAGCTCATCCCGGTGGCGTCGGCGGGCTGCTATGTGCCGGGCGGGCGCTACAGCCACGTGGCCAGCGCGCTGATGACGATCACCACCGCCAAGGTGGCGGGCGTGCCGCATATCACCGCCGTCTCGCCGCCGCGCGCGGGCGGCATCCCCGATGCCATCCTCTACGCGATGGATCTCGCGGGGGCGGACCTGATTCTCAATCTGGGGGGCGTGCAGGGCATCGCGGCGATGGCGGAGGGGCTCTTCGGCGCGCGGCCGGCGGATATTCTGGTGGGCCCCGGCAATGCCTATGTGGCCGAGGCCAAGCGGATGCTCTTCGGCAAGGTGGGGATCGACATGTTCGCCGGGCCCACCGATTCCCTCGTGATCGCCGACGCGAGCGCCGATGCCGAGACTGTGGCCTGGGATCTCGTGAGCCAGGCCGAGCACGGGGCCGACAGCCCTGTCTGGCTGATTGCGACGGACGCGGCGCTGGCGCGGCGGGTTCTGGAGCGTGCCGAGCCGCTGATCGACAGCCTGCCCGAGCCCAATGCCAGCGCCGCCCGCACCGCGTGGCGCGAGCGCGCCGAGGTGATCTTTTGCGACAGTCGCGAGGAGGCAGTGGCGCTATCCGACAGCTTCGCACCAGAGCATCTGCATGTGCAGGCGCGCGAACTCGACTGGTGGCTCGGCGCGCTCGGGAGCTACGGTTCGCTCTTTCTGGGCGCCAATACCACGGTGTCGTTCGGCGACAAGGCGGCGGGGCCGAACCATGTGCTGCCCACAGGCGGCGCCGCACGCTACACGGGCGGGCTTTCGGTGCAGAAGTTCATCAAGACGGTCACATGGCAGCGCTGCGATGCCGCCGCCGCGGCTCTGCTCGCGCCGCGCGTGTCGCGCATCAGCCGGATGGAGGGGATGGAGGGCCATGCCCGCGCGGCTGACCTGAGGCTAGAGGGCCGGATGTGAGCGGGCGGGACGCGGCCTGAAGCGGACGTTGGGCAACTGGGCGCTGAGCCGCGCGATTGCTGGGCCGCGGCGCTGCGATCCGACGGGCGTTCAACAGCGCTTAATGCCTGCCAAATCCGAGAAAGATCCGAGCGATGCGCTGACGTCACCCAATCGCTGGGCCGGGGGGCGGCCCAGCGATCGCGCGGCGGGCTTCGCCCTTGCTTCCGCGCGGCTGCGCTATGCCCGAACGTCCCCTCAAGGCCGTCTCCCGCCGATCATGCCCGCCCAAACGAAAAACCCCGCCACGAGGGCGGGGTTTTCACGAAGCGACAACAGTGCGCGGGCTCAGCCCTGACGCGCCTTGAATTTCTTCTGGGTCTTGTTGATCACGTAGACGCGGCCTTTGCGGCGCACCACGCGGCAATCGCGATGCCGGTTCTTAAGCGACCGGAGCGAGTTCCTGACCTTCATCGGTCCTCTCCTCAGTTTCGCGGCGCGGGCCTGCGCCTTTGGTGTCTCGGTTGCCTCGGGGCGCGAGGCCCCGGAGCGGTGAATTCATGGTGGGCGATACTGGGATCGAACCAGTGACCCCTTCGATGTCAACGAAGTGCTCTACCGCTGAGCTAATCGCCCATGAACGCCAGCACTTTGCCTGCCCCCAACGAATAGGGGCGCGGAATTCCGCGCCGGTGAGAGCGGTCTATAAAAGGAGTCGGAATGGGGATCAAGGGCTTTTAGCCGGGCGATTTCGGTCTATGATAGCGCGGGTAAGGAGACGCAATGGCGCAGCAGGCTTTTTCCATGGTGCATCCCGAGCGGCGCGACACCTGCGTGGTGTTCGCCTCGCCGCATAGCGGGCGCGCCTATTCGGCCAGTTTCCTGCGGCGCTCGGTGCTCTGCCAGCACGCGATCCGCTCGTCCGAGGATGCCTTCGTGGACGAGCTCTTCTCCGCCGCGCCGAAACACGGCGCGCCCCTGATCGCCGCCACGGTGCCGCGCGCCTATGTCGACCTCAATCGCAGCGAGGACGAGCTTGACCCCGCGCTGATCGAGGGCGTGCGCCGCACCGGGCATAACCCGCGCGTGGCCTCGGGCCTTGGCGTGGTGCCGCGCGTGGTGGCCAACGGGCAGGTGATCTATTCGGGCAAGCTCACCCGTGCCGAGGCGCTGGAGCGGATCGAGACCTACTGGCGCCCCTATCACGCGGCGCTGCGCATCCAGCTCGATGAGGCGCAGCGGCTCTTCGGCCGCGCGATCCTGATCGATTGCCACTCGATGCCGCACGAGGCGATGGATTCGGTGGCGCGCACCGGCATCCGGCGGCCCGACGTGGTGCTGGGTGACCGCTTCGGCGCCGCGGCCTCCGAAAGCATCGTCGACTCGATCGAGGAGGCCTTCTACAACGCGGGCCTCGTGGTGACGCGCAACACGCCCTTCGCAGGCGCCTACGTGACCCAGCATTACGGGCGCCCCTCGAGCGGCGTTCACGCCGTGCAGATCGAGATCGACCGGTCGCTCTACATGAACGAGCGCGAGATAAGGCCCAACGGGCGGTTCCACAGCTTCAAGCGCCTGCTCGACGGGGTGATCGGCGAGATCGCCGCGATCGGCCGCCCGGTGCCGGAGCGGCTCGCGGCGGAATAGGGCGCCTTTCACCTCAACGCCCGGCCCTTGATGATCGCATCTGCCCCGAAGCGTTTGCGGATCTCGTCTGTCGCGCGTTCGCCCTGGCTGCGGCGGCGCGCGCCCGGGTCGAGCAGATCGCCCGAAAGGTCGGCCGCTTCGGCGGGGCCGAGCTCGGAAATGCCAACACCCAGAAGCCGGTAGGGCTGGCTGTGCTCCACCTGCGTCATCAGGTGGCGGGCCTGGCTGTAGATCGTGTCGGCCATCTGGGTGGGCTCGCGCAGCGCGTGGCGGCGCGTGATGAGCGAATGATCGGCGCGCTTGAGCTTCAGCACCACCACGCGGCCCGCGATCCCCTTGGCCTTGGCGCGGTCAGAGACCTTCTCGGCCATCCGCCAGATATGGCCGTCGAGGATCTCGGCATCGGCGGTATCCTCGTTGAAGGTGGTTTCGTTGGAGATGGATTTCACCGGCGCATGGGCCGAGACGCGCCGCGCATCCTGCCCGCGCGCGAGCGAATAGAGCCGCTCGCCCATGGCACCGAAGCGCGCCACGAGCTCCTCGCGCTCCCAGCGGAGAAGGTCGGCGAAACGGCGGATGCCCGCGCTCTCCAGCGAGGTGCGGGTGGCTTGCCCCACGCCCCAGATCAGGCTCACGGGCTTGTCGTTGAGGAAGGCCGCCGTCTCCGCCTTTCCGATCACCGAGAAACCGCGCGGCTTGTCGAGATCGGAGGCGATCTTGGCGAGGAACTTGTTGTGGCTGAGACCGATCGAGCCCGTGACGCCGAGCTCGTCCTGCATCCGGCGCACGAGCCGCGCCAGCATCACGGCGGGGGGTGCGCCGTGGAGTCGGGCGGTGCCGCCCAGATCCATGAAGGCTTCGTCGAGCGAGAGCGGCTCCACATCGGGGGTGAGCTCCTCCATCATCGCCCGAATCTGGCGCGAGACGCGGGCATATTCCTCCATGCGCGGCCGCACCACCACTGCCTCGGGGCAGAGCTTGAGCGCCTTGAACATCGGCATGGCCGAGCGCACGCCCCGGATGCGCGCAATGTAGCAGGCGGTGGAGACCACGCCGCGCCGTCCGCCGCCGATGATCAGGGGCTTGTCGCGCAGGTCGGGATTGTCGCGTTTCTCGACGGAGGCATAGAAGGCGTCGCAATCCATATGGGCGATGGAGAGGAAAAAGAGCTCGTCATGCGCCAGCACCCTCGGGCTGCGGCAGGCAGGGCAACGCTGACCCGTGGCGAGCCCGGAGGTATGATAGGTTGCGAGGCAGCTGCGGCAGAGGGCGGGCATGTGCGGGCCGTTTTCTTGCGATACGCTGCATTGTAGAGCTTCGGAAGACGGATTTCACGCGGGAAAGGCAGGCAATGACGATGGATCGAAGCGATTTCGAAGGCGCCAAGCTCATCCTCCTGCTGGGCGGCCTTCTGGCTGTTCTCAGGCGCGACGACGTCCACGGCCTGCCCTTTCGCGGCATGCTCGATCTGCCGGGCGGGATGCGTGAGCCGGGCGAGACGCCGGAGACCTGCGCCCTGCGGGAGACGCGCGAGGAGCTGGGGCTGGAGGTGGCGCCGGACCGGCTCGTCTGGCGACGCTTATACACCGCGCCCCGCCGGGCGTGGTTTTTCGCCGCCCATCTGCCGCGCCACAATGCCCGGCATATCCGGCTGGGCGAGGAAGGGCAGGGCTGGATGCTGATGCGCCCGCAGGCCTTCATCACCTCGCGCGAGGCGGTGCCGCATTTTCGCCCGCGTGTGCGCCACTACCTTGCGGCGCGGCAGGGGGCGAGGTTGGACATGAGTATTTGAGCCAAGAAGAAGCCCCGGGCGCGCGCCTTCGACTTCTTCTTGGGAAAAATACTCAAATCGCGACGGGAATGTCAGGCGATCTCGGCGAGAATCGCGCGCGCGGCTTCGGCCGGGTCGGGCGCGGCCCAGACGGGGCGGCCCACCACGATGTGATCGGCGCCCGCGGCGAGCGCGTTGGCCGGTGTCGCGACACGCTTCTGGTCGCCCATCGCGCTGCCCTCGGGCCGCACGCCGGGGGTGACGATAAGCCGGCCTTCTGCGCCGGGCAGGGCGCGGATGGCGGCGGCCTCGTTGGGAGAGCAGATCACCCCGTCGGCCCCGGCCTCGAAGGCGCGGGCTGCGCGCTCGACAACCAGCTCGGGCACATCGCCGGGCTGCATCAGCCCTTCATCGAGATCCGCGCGGTCGAGCGAGGTGAGGATGGTGACGCCGAGGATCTTCATGCCCTTGCCCGCCGCGCCCTCCTTGGCGGCGCGCACCACATGCGGGTCGCCATGCACGGTGAGGAAATCGAGATCGAACTGCGCGAGGCCGCGCACCGCCGCCTCGACCGTGGCGCCGATATCGAAGAGCTTCATGTCGAGGAAGATGCGCTTGCCGTGATCCTGCTTGAGCTCGTTGGCGAGCGCGAGCCCGCCGCCGGTGAGCATGCCGAGCCCGATCTTGTAGAAGTTGACCGTATCGCCCAGCCGCTCGGCGAGGTTCAGGCCCTCGAGCGCGTTCGGCAGGTCGATCGCGACGATCAGGCGATCATCGGAGAGGGCGCGGGCGGTGTTGGGGAAGGGGATCGGGTTTGCGGCCATGACACGGCTCCTTGCGGCAAGTCTGCGCTCTTGTCGCGATCAAGGTGCGCGCCGTCAAGTCCAGGGCAGGGCAGCGGTGCCAAAAGGCCCCGGGCCGCATGGGGTCGCGACCCGGGGTTCTGGCACTACGCCGCGGGCGCCGCGCCGGTCGGGCGTGGCTGGAGGGTTCCGGCACGTGGCGGGACAGGCCGAGCGGACTCGTGGGCCGGAACCATGACGCGGCGCAGGCGCATCCTGCGTGCGGGGGCGTGACGATGGCGAGAGGCGGCCTCGCGGGCGAGACCCTGGGCGATGAAGGCGAAATCGGCGCTGGGCACTGTCTTGAGGTGCACAGGATAGGCATAGCCGATGCCCGCTTCCTCGATCTCGGCAATGGCGGAGAATGCGCCTGCCTCGGGATCGTAGCAGAGATGTGTGAAGTTCAGCTTGTCGAAATGCATGGCAAGGCCCCCACCTTGATCCAGTGCAACATAGGACGGTAGTTCTGACGATCGAAACGCGGCAAACACCTGAGTTTGCCAGGATCACCTCAACATATTCAAAGGTAAACCCTATATACCACTATATGTTGAGCCAGCGTATGTGTCAATATTTTCTGACACATCACGCTGGCTTGCCGTTCGAAGTGTTGACACCCGGAGGTGACGCAGCCCCTCAGGCCGCGTGTGCGGCGGGTGCGAAAGTGTTGAAACGGGGCTCGATGGTATCGCGCGCGGGCCGTGGTGCCTCTGCCGGAACGGGCGCGCGGCGTAGGCGCATCTCGCGTGCGGGGGCGTGGCGGTGTATCTGCCGCGCCGCTTCCGAAAGGCGGCGGCTGACGAAGCCGAACTCCGCGTTGAGCGGGGCCTTTACCTCGACAGGGTAACGGTAGCTGGTGCCCGCCTCGACAACATTCACCAGCGCCTCGAAGGCGCTGCGCTCGGGGTTGTAGCGGACCTGTTGCAAGCTCAAGCATTCGATATGCATGTCTTCATCCTCCATCTGGCAGCCGGATTGGCTTGTGGATAGCCGCCAGATAAGAATCGATCATGACAATCACAGGGGGTTGTGACGAAATGACTCGATATGTCGTGTCTTCTTGGGCGATATCCGCAGTTTAGAGGCAAGATTTTGCTTCTTCACACAGTCTTGAAGATGTGATCACACGCCCCCATCTTTCTTCTCGAGGTTCCCGAAAGCCGCATGCCTAATGCTGGGTGCGCATACCGGGGTAACGCTTGAAAAAGGAGAGACGGCATGGATTTGTCGAAGTTTACCGAGCGGTCGCGGGGGTTCCTGCAGGCGGCACAAACGATCGCGATGCGGGAGAGCCACCAGAAGCTGGCGCCCGAACACCTTCTGAAAGCGCTGATGGACGATGACCAGGGGCTCGCGAGCAACCTGATCAAGCGCGCGGGCGGCGAACCCCAGCGCGTGGTGCAGGCGCTGGCGCTGAGCCTCGGCAAGATCCCGAAGGTGACCGGCGATGCAGGGCAGGTCTACATGGACAGCCAGACGGGCAAGGTGCTCGACGAGGCGGAGAAGCTCGCCAAGAAGGCGGGCGACAGTTTCGTGCCGGTGGAGCGGCTGCTCACCGCGCTGGCCATCGTGAAGAGCCCCGCCAAGGACGCGCTCGACCAGGGCGGCGTGAGCGCGCAGGGCCTCAACGAGGCGATCAACGACATTCGCAAAGGCCGCAAGGCCGACAGCGCCAGTGCCGAGGACACCTACGAGGCGCTGGAGAAATATGCGCATGACCTCACCAAGGCGGCGGCTGACGGCAAGATCGACCCGATCATCGGCCGCGACGACGAGATCCGCCGCGCGATGCAGGTGCTGAGCCGCCGCACCAAGAACAACCCGGTGCTGATCGGCGAGCCGGGCGTGGGCAAGACGGCGATCGCCGAGGGGCTCGCGCTCCGCATCGTCAATGGCGACGTGCCCGAGAGCCTGCAGAACAAGCGGCTTCTGGCGCTCGACATGGGCGCGCTGATTGCCGGGGCCAAGTATCGCGGCGAGTTCGAGGAGCGGCTGAAGGCCGTGCTGAACGAGGTGACGGGTGCCGCGGGCGAGATCATCCTCTTCATCGACGAAATGCACACGCTGGTAGGTGCGGGGAAAACCGATGGCGCGATGGATGCGGCGAACCTGATCAAGCCGGCGCTGGCCCGCGGCGAGCTGCACTGCATCGGCGCCACCACGCTCGACGAATACCGCAAGCATGTGGAGAAGGATGCGGCCCTTGCCCGCCGGTTCCAGCCGCTGATGGTGGAGGAGCCGACGGTGGAGGACACCATCTCGATCCTGCGCGGGATCAAGGAGAAATACGAGCTGCACCACGGCGTGCGCATCTCCGACAGCGCGCTGGTGGCTGCGGCGTCTCTCTCCAACCGCTACATCACCGACCGCTTCCTGCCCGACAAGGCGATCGACCTCGTCGATGAGGCCGCCTCGCGGCTGCGCATGGAAGTGGACAGCAAGCCCGAGGAGCTCGACGCGCTCGACCGCGAGATCCTGCAGAAGCAGATCGAGGCCGAGGCGCTCAAGAAAGAGGATGACGCGGCCTCGAAGGACCGTCTGGAAAAGCTCGAGATGGAGCTCGCGGAGCTTCAGGAGCGCTCTTCCGAGATGACCGCGCAATGGCAATCGGAGCGCGACAAGCTCGCCTCGGCGCGCGACCTCAAGGAGCAGCTCGACCGCGCGCGCATCGAGCTCGACCACGCCAAGCGCGAGGGCAACCTCGCCCGGGCGGGGGAGCTCTCCTACGGGGTCATCCCGCAGCTCGAGAAGCAGCTTTCGGAGGCCGAGCAGGCCGAGGAAGACGGCATGATGGTGGAAGAGGCGGTGCGCCCCGAGCAGATCGCGCAGGTGGTCGAACGCTGGACGGGCATCCCCACCGCGAAGATGCTGGAAGGCGAGCGCGAGAAGCTTCTGGGCATGGAGGCGGGCCTCCACAAACGCGTGATCGGGCAGGACCAGGCGGTGCGGGCCGTGGCCAATGCCGTGCGCCGGGCGCGCGCGGGGCTCAATGACGAGAACCGCCCGCTGGGCAGCTTCCTCTTTCTCGGGCCGACCGGCGTGGGCAAGACGGAGCTCACCAAGGCGGTGGCCGAGTTCCTCTTCGACGATGACAGTGCGATGGTGCGGATCGACATGAGCGAATTCATGGAGAAACATGCCGTCTCCCGCCTCATCGGCGCGCCTCCGGGTTACGTGGGCTATGACGAGGGCGGCGTTCTCACCGAGGCCGTGCGGCGCAGGCCCTACCAGGTGGTGCTTTTCGACGAGGTCGAAAAGGCGCATCCGGAGGTGTTCAACGTGCTCCTGCAGGTGCTCGACGACGGCGTTCTGACCGACGGGCAGGGCCGCACGGTGGACTTCAAGCAGACGCTGATCATCCTCACCTCGAACCTCGGCTCGCAGGCTCTCAGCCAGCTGCCCGAGGGCGGCGATGCGGCCTCGGCCAAGCGCGACGTGATGGATGCGGTGCGCAGCCACTTCCGGCCCGAGTTCCTCAACCGGCTCGACGAGATCGTGGTGTTCGACCGGCTCACGCGCGACCAGATGGACGGGATCGTGGATATCCAGATGGCCCGGCTCATCAAGCGCCTTGCCAGCCGCAAGATCACGCTCAACCTCGACGAGGCGGCGCGGAAGTGGCTCGCAGATGAAGGCTACGACCCGGTCTATGGCGCACGTCCGCTCAAGCGGGTGATCCAGAGGGCGCTGCAGGATCCGCTGGCGGAGGCGATCCTCGCGGGCGACATCCTCGATGGCAGCACCGTGCCGGTCACTGCCGGGGCGGAAGGGCTGATCATCGGCGACCGCGTGGGCAGCACCAACCGCGAGCGCCCCGACGACGCCGTGGTGCACTGAGCCCCGATCCCGGAGGCGCGCCGCCTGAACCGGCGCGCCTTGCCTGCTTCTTCTTGTCTCAAATACCTGATCGCCCCGGCGCCACACTCGTTGCGCCGGGGCGTTTGCAATCCGGCCATCACCGGCGCTTTGTTCCCGAATTGCAAACAATGCCAACAAATTGACTGAGCTGTTGCGAAAAAAAGCCATGCGGGCCTATAATACGCGCAAAACAAAGCAGGCAGACCGGGCCCGATCTCGTGGGCGTGGTCACGCGTAGGGCAGAGCATGTGAGCGAGCAAACACCCGAACTCCCCCTTTGGCTCGACGAGCTGCGCCCCGGCGCCGAGGGCGAGGGCTTCATCGAGAAATCCCTGCGACAGACGCTGATGTTCACCCGCCGGCCGGTGAATCGCCTGCTCGTGACCTTCGACAACCTCGCCAATGTGGGCGATACCTCGCTCACCCGGGAGCCCTGGGCGTTCAAATGGGCGAAGGATTGCAACATCAGCCATCTCGGCGTGATGGCCCATGTGCAGAACTGGTATCGCGATGCGGAGCTGATTGCGCGGTTCGAGAAGCTCGC
>JAVKDQ010000043.1:0-37923 GCA_040222155.1 Roseovarius sp. | reverse complement strand
GGTGACGCTGCCCGAGGGCACGGAGATGGTGATGCCGGGCGACAACCTGAAGTTCACGGTCGAGCTGATCGCGCCGATCGCCATGGAAGACGGCCTCCGCTTCGCCATCCGCGAAGGCGGCCGCACCGTCGGCTCCGGCGTCGTCTCGAAGATCCTGGACTGATTGGGTTCCGCCGGCGCAAGCCGGCAACGCAGATCGGGGCCGCCTCTCGGGGCGGCCCTTTTCATTTTGTGGCGCAGCTGGTGGATGCAGATTCTCGGCGCACAATGACTGCTTGGAGCCCATAGTCGCCGGTCAAGAATCGTGCGAAAAATATTCGATGAAGCGAATCTACATCGATGTTTCTGAGTTCCGAACCACAGACACCTTTTACAGGGCGTTGCTGTCTGAGCTTGGCGCCCCGGACTGGCATGGGCACAATTTGGACGCCCTCTGGGACAGCATAACCGGTGGTGATATCAATGAGATAACGCCGCCTTACCATGTCGAGGTTAGCGGGAGCCAACGCGTGCCTACGGAATTGTCAACACTGCTGAACCGGGTGAAATCGCTCTTTGAAGAAGCCAAAGCAGACCGGGGAATTGACGTTTCCTTCAAAACTGACTGAATGTCCGCGAAGTCCGCACAGCAGACCTCTAGGACAGCAGGCGCCCGGAGATGTCTTCGGGAGCGACGGTTGGGAATGGCGTCGTGCCCGAGGGAGGCCCGCCCCGAACCGTATCATTTGCTGCAATGGCCCGTTCTGCGGGCGCTTTCCTTTTTGCCGCCACGCTGCTATGCGACATGCCACAGCCGATGGAGGGAGCCATGATCAAAGCCGCCTGATCCGATATCACCCTTGACCAGATCAGTCGCGAGGCTTTGCGCCATGCCGCACCCCTTTCCCGATGCCCACACCCGGCACCCGCTCACCCTTCCCGATGGCAGCCTGCATCAGGGCACCGTCTTCCTCAAACCCGCGCTCGAGCATCCGCGCATCGAGGCGGGCGAATACACCTATGCCAGCGCGCATGAGCCGCCCGAAGACTGGGCGGCGCGGCTCGCGCCCTACCTTTACCCGCAGTCCGCCGAGCGGCTGGTGCTCGGCAAGTTCTGCCAGATCGCCGATGGCGTCACCTTCGTCACCTCCTCCGCCAATCACCGGCGCGACGGGTTCTCCACCTATCCCTTCGCCGTCTTCGATGGCGGGTTCGAGGAGGCGCGGCCCTCGCTGCCCGCCCAGCCGGGGCCGGATACGGTGGTGGGCCACGATGTGTGGTTCGGGCAGGGCGCGCGCATCCTGCCGGGCGCGCGGATCGGCTCGGGCGTGATCGTGGGCGCGGGCGCGGTGGTGGGCGGCCATGTGCCCGATTACGCCGTGGTCGCCGGCAACCCGGGCCGCGTGGTGCGGATGCGGTTTGACGCGGACACCATCGCCCGGCTGCTGGAGATCGCCTGGTGGGATTGGCCGATCGGCCGAATCCTCGCCCATGAGGCGGCGATCTGCGGGGCCGATCTTGCGGCGCTCGAGGCCGCCGCGGCGGGCTGCTAGCGCAAACAGGCGCAACTGGGTCAATCTGCCACGCCCCGGCCGCGTCGGTTTCGGGGCGTGAAGAGCCGCATTTCGCCCGCGTCGCCGCAGCGCAGAATATTCACTTTTTGCGATATAAAACAACGCGCCCCGCCCCCGGCCGCGGGCTGCAACCGGCTCGGCATGCAATGGTATCCCGCTAACTATCTGAAATATTGACTTTTTTCGCGTCGCGCCGGCACTATTTCAGGCAAGGAGGCCGAGATGGACAAGATGAACGTCAAAGCGTGGGAAGGGCGAAGCGAAACGAAAACCGGCGGTGTCTCCGAGGCGGAGGCGGCGCGCATTCATGCCACGCTGGGCGCGGCGAACGAGGCCCCGCCCCGCGCGGGCGAGGAGATGCCGCCGCTCTGGCACTGGTTCGCCTTCCCGCCCGCCGCGCCTCTCTCCGAGCTCGCGCAGGACGGCCACCCGAGGCTGGGAGATTTCCTGCCACCGGTGCAGCTGGCGCGGCGCATGTGGGCGGGCGGCAAGCTCTCCTTCGGCGCGCCGATGCGGGTGGGCGAGGTGCTCAAGGCCCAGTCCACCATCACCCGCGTGGCCGAAAAGAGCACCGGCTCGGGCCCGATGGTGCTGGTCTCGGTCGATCACAAGATCTGGTCGGAGCGCGGCCTCGCGGTGGAGGAGAGCCAGGACATCGTGTATCTCGACATTCCCGCCGAGTTCACCCCGCCGAAGAAACGCCCGATGCCCGAGGCGCCGGTGCTCAGCCACGCCCACGAGATCACCGAGGCGCTGCTTTTCCGCTATTCGGCGCTTACCTTCAACGCGCACCGCATTCACTACGATCTGCCCTATGCGCAGGAGGTGGAGCAATATCCGGGCCTCGTCATTCACGGGCCGCTGCAGGCGACGCTGCTGATGCAGGCGGCCTGCGGCTACCGCAAGGCGCGGCCGCGCCATTTCGATTTCCGGGGCGTTCACCCGATGCTGCTGATCCCCGGAGAAAGCCGGCAGCTCGATGTCATGGCCACAGAGGAGGAGTGCGGCGCGCTCGCGCTCGTTTCCGGCCAGTTCGGCCATCAGGGCATGCAGGCCACCGCGATCTGGGAGGGAACGCAATGAATTCGATCTTGAAGGGAATGCGCGTGGTCGAGGGCTCGGCCTTCGTGGCGGTGCCGCTGGCGGGGATGACGCTGGCGCAGATGGGTGCCGAGGTGATCCGCTTCGACCGGGTCGAGGGCGGGCTCGATGCCGGGCGCTGGCCGCTCGCGCCCTCGGGGCAGAGCCTCTTCTGGGCCGGGCTCAACAAGGGTAAGAAATCGGTCGCGGTGAACATGAAATCGCCCGAGGGCCGCGAGCTGGTGAGCCGGATCATCACCGCGCCGGGCGAGGATGCGGGGCTTTTCATCACCAACCTGCGCGTGCGCGGCTGGATGGATTACGAGACCCTGAGCAAGGCCCGCAAGGATCTGATCATGGTCACGCTGATGGGCGACAGGCACGGCAACCCGCAGGTGGATTACACCGTCAACCCCGCGCTCGGCATCCCGCACATGACCGGGCCGGAGGGGCTGAAATCGCCGGTGGCGAGCGCGCTGCCCGCATGGGATCTGATCGCGGGCAACATGGTTGTCACCGCGCTGCTGGCCGCCGAGCGGCACCGCTTGCGCAGGGGCGCGGGGCAGGATGTGGAGCTCACGCTCAAGGACGTGGCCGCCGCCACCATCGGCCATCTGGGCCTGATCGGCGATGCCGCCGTCAATGCCGAGGAGCGGGGCAAGTGCGGCAACGCGCTCTATGGTGCCTACGGGCAGGATTTCATCTGTGCCGATGGGCGGCGGGTGATGGTGATCGGCCTCACCGCGCGGCAATGGCGCGGGCTGGTGGAGATGACCGGCACCGCCGAGGAGATCGCCGCGCTCGAGGCGAAGAGCGGCCTCGACCTTGCCGACGAGGGCAACCGCTGGAAGATGCGCCATGCCATCTCCTGCATTTTCGGCGAGTGGTTCGCCATGCGCCGGGTGGAGGATTTCGCCTCCGAGTTCACCGCCAAGGGCATCACATGGTCAGTGTTCCGCTCGGTGAAGGAGGCGCTGGCGGAAGACCCGGACCTGAGCGAGGAGAACCCCGTCTTCACCAACCTCGCGCAGCCCGGCCTCGGCACCTTCCCGGTGCCCGGCAGCCCGCTCAACTTCTCGGCAAGCGCGCGGGAGGCGCCGCGCGCCGCGCCCGAGCTCGGTGCCCATACCGAGGAAGTGCTGGCCGACGTGGCCGGGCTCGATGGCGGCGAGATTGCCCGGCTGTTCGACAAGGGCGTGGTGCAAAGCCCCGCCTACGCGATGCCGGCAGCGGCGGAATAGGCGCGCTTCAGCGCTTCGGCCGGTTCTTGAAGCTTGGCGAGAAGCGAAGGCCGGGGTTGAGCCGCACCGCCTCGATCTGCCGGCTGAGCCGCTCTTCCACCACCGGCAGGGGCAGCCGCGCCTTGGAGGCCTCGAGCGCCGCGATCAGCGCCTCATCCGTCATCCCCTCGGTGCGGCCCGCCTCGAGCGCCGCCGCGTCGATGGGCTTCATCAGACGGTAAACCACCATGTTGCCCGGCACGAAGCAGAGCGGCTCGAACCACTCGGCCATACGCTGCATCTGCGCCGCGATCCACGGCTCCTTCCAGTGCAGCTCGTCCTGCTGCACCACGAGCGAGAGGCCGGGCACGAGATGCGGAAAGAAGGTCTCGGCCATCCGGTCCATCGTGTCGGTGCTCTTCGAGGCGTCGAGCACGAGGATGGAGATCGGCCCATTCTCCCATGCCTGCTCCTCGATCCGGCCCCGGCAGAGCGTGACATGGGGCGCCCATGGGCTCAGGAGCTCGCGCACCAGCGGCTCGATGTTGCGGCCCTTGAAGGGCGCGATGCCCTTCGGGTAGAGCTGCCGCGCCTTCACCTTCTCCGAGGCGGTGAACTGGTCATAGGCGTAGAGCTGCGCGCTGCCGCCGCCCTGCCGGTTGCCCTCGGCGAGGCAGGCGGTGGAGCCGCCCGCGAAACAGCCCAGATCCACGATCGCGCCCTCCGCGCCCGCCATCTCGCGGGTGATCCAGAAATAGAGCTGCCGCTCCTCTTCGTTGAGCATGGTGGGCACCGCGTTTGCGGGCCCGAGCGCGTCAACGGGGATGTCGCGCCACGGCGCGGAGGCGAAAGCCTCGGTCTCGATCATATCCAGTATCCTGCCCTTGCGCCATGCAGCCTGTCTTGGCCCGCATGCACCAAAAAACCTGCTTGATTCCCGCGTCACGGTGCCATAATTGCGGTGCTGGTCCTAGGGGTATAGCTCAGCTGGTAGAGCGACGGTCTCCAAAACCGTAGGTCGCGGGTTCGAGCCCTGCTGCCCCTGCCACCACCTTCCACCAGAACGCGCAGCGCAGAGTGCCCGCCGGAATCGGGGTCAACGCGATTCGCCCGAATTCGGGCCGAATTGGGGCGCGGCCCGGAGCCCGGATTCCCGGTTCGGAAACGGTTGCGAGGCAGCGCCAAGACTGTTCTCGAAACGCAGACAAGCATGGGCCGAAACTGCGCTCTCGCCACAATTCAGGCCCTTCTTTGCCACGTTCTTGCCACAATTGCGGCACAAAAAAGCCCTCACCCGTCGATGGCGTTCAACCGCGGCGGGGCGCGTGTGGGGGCATGCGAAAAGGTGATGAGTAAAGAGTGCTGCCATGAAACCCTATATGCTCGACGTCAACCGTCCCAATCCGCATCTGCCGCACAACTCGGTGGAGCTTCAAAGCCCGCCCCCTGCCGACGCCGCCGACGATGAGCTGGCCGCGCGCAATGCCGAGCTGACCATCGGCGAGATCCTGCGCGAGCAGGCCGCCCCGGAGGCTACGGAGCAGGCGGCAGAACAGACGGTGGTGCCGAAGCCCCGGCTCGTGCTGCGCCGCGTCGAGCGGCCCGAAGAGACCGGCTCGATCTGCTACACGCCCAGCCCCGAAGCCACGGAAGCGAAGGAAGCCCGTGGCGCTGAAAACGCCAGGCGCCCGCACCACACCCTGCAGAGCCGCGAGGTGGAACTGGCCGAGATCGAGCGTGTCTCCGAGGTGTTCCGCGAGGCCGAGCCCTTCCCGCAGGAAGAGACGCCCGAGGCGCGCGGCTGGCTGCATGTCGGCCCCGTCCATGCCGCGGCCTTCCTGATCGGCCTGATCCTTGTCTTCTGGCCCGCCCTCGCGCTGGCGCTGGGGCTTCTGGCCTGCTGGCTCACGCTCGCCACGGTTCTCCTGCTTTCCAGCCCGCGCTTCGCGCCGGTCGCGGGGCGGCTCTGGCAGCGGTTCGCCCGGCGCCGCCCGGCCCGCGCCGAGCGCCTGCGCGCTCTGGCCGATGCCGCCGCGCTGCGCTACGACGCGCTGCTCGATCACCTGCCCGAAAGCTGGGCCGAAACGCTCTCGCTGCCCGATTTCTCGCAGCCGGTCGCCCCGCGCCGCTCCGAGCGCCATCGCTGATCCCTCTCTCTCTCGACCCTCCAAAACCGGGGGCCGCTCGCAGCGTCGGGCGGCCCCCGGCCTTTGGGGCCTTGAAATAGCCCCGCCTTGAGCGTATGTCGGCCCGACAATCGCAGCAGCACCCGGGCAACAGTTCTCATGGCCATGACCAATCCGCTTCAGTTCATCCAGCAGGTCCGTTCGGAAGTGTCGAAGGTCGTCTGGCCCACGCGGCGCGAGGTCATGCTCACCACGGTGATGGTGTTCATCATGGCCACGCTTACCGCGATCTTCTTCGCGCTCGTGGATCTGTTGATCCGCACCGGGCTGCAGGGTGTTCTGGGGATCTTCGGCTAGGATGCCCGTTTTCGGCGCTCAGGCCCTTGATTTCATGCAGAATCGGCGGTAACTGACGCGACACTCCGAACAATGGCGCGCGGCGATTCGTGTTGCGCGCCGATTTTTGTTTCGGGGGCTCCGGGCCAAGTGCCTGAGACTGCTAAAGAATTCCGGTGCAGGCCGGGCTGAACAGGATTTGGAACGAAGCATGGCGAAACGGTGGTACTCGGTGAGCGTTCTCTCGAACTTCGAGAAGAAGATCGCCGAGCAGATCAGACAATCCGTTGCCGAGCAGGGCCTCGAGGACGAGATCGACGAGGTTCTGGTGCCCACCGAAGAGGTGATCGAGGTGCGCCGCGGCAAGAAAGTGACCGCCGAGCGCCGTTTCATGCCGGGCTACGTGCTCGTGCACATGGAGATGTCGGATCAGGGCTATCACCTGATCAACTCGATCAACCGGGTCACCGGGTTCCTTGGGCCGCAGGGCCGCCCGATGCCGATGCGCGACGCCGAGGTGAACACCATCCTCAACCGCGTGCAGGAAGGCGAGGAGGCCCCGCGCACGCTCATCTCCTTCGAGGTGGGCGAGAAGGTGAAGGTCAATGACGGGCCGTTCGAGGATTTCGACGGCATGGTCGAGGAAGTCGACGACGACAACCAGCGCCTGAAGGTGACGGTGTCGATCTTCGGCCGGGAAACCCCGGTCGAGCTGGAATTCACGCAGGTCACCAAGCAGGGCTGATCTGACACGCGTTTCCCGGGCGACCGGGAGGAACAGTGGGAGGCGGAGGCATCGCGATGCCGAGGCCCGACCACACAACCGAAAAGGCCAAGGGGCGCGCCCCGCGGCCGTTGGACTGAAGGAGAGGCCAGATGGCCAAGAAACTCGCAGGCAAGATGAAGCTGCAGGTGAAAGCCGGGCAAGCCAACCCGTCGCCGCCCGTCGGGCCGGCGCTCGGGCAGCGCGGCATCAACATCATGGAATTCTGCAAGGCGTTCAACGCCAAGACGCAAGACATGGAGCCGGGCGCCCCGTGCCCGACCGTGATCACCTATTACCAGGACAAGTCCTTCGAGATGGACATCAAGACGCCGCCGGCGTCGTACTATCTCAAGAAGGCCGCCAAGCTGAACTCCGGCTCCAAGACGCCGGGCCGCCAGACGGTTGCCACCGTGTCGCCGAAGCAGCTGCGCGAAATCGCCGAGGCCAAGTGGAAAGACCTCAACGCAAACGACGTGGAAGCCGCCATGAAGATCATTCAGGGCAGCGCACGCTCCATGGGCATCGAGGTGAAGTAAGATGGCAAAGCTCGGAAAACGCACCCGCGCCGCTCGTGAAGCCGTTGCCGGCAAGGCGAACGTGACCGTGGAAGAGGCCGTGGCCGTCATCAAGGCGAACGCACAGGCCAAGTTCGATGAAACCATCGAGATCGCGCTGAACCTCGGCGTCGATACCCGCCACGCAGACCAGATGGTGCGCGGCGTGGTCGGCCTGCCCAACGGCACCGGCAAGGATGTGCGCGTGGCGGTCTTCGCCCGTGGCGCCAAGGCCGATGAGGCCACCGCGGCCGGCGCCGACATCGTGGGCGCCGAAGACCTGATGGAAACCATCCAGAGCGGCAAGATCGAGTTCGATCGTTGCATCGCGACGCCCGACATGATGCCCATCGTCGGCCGCCTCGGCAAGATCCTCGGGCCCCGCAACCTGATGCCGAACCCCAAGGTGGGCACGGTGACGATGGATGTGGGCGACGCCGTGAAAGCCGCCAAGGGCGGTGAGGTGCAGTTCAAGGCCGTCAAGGGTGGCATCGTCCACGCGGGCATCGGCAAGGCGTCCTTTGACGAAGCCAAGCTCGTCGAGAACGTGCGCGCCTTCGTCACGGCCGTGAACAAGGCCAAGCCCTCGGGCGCGAAAGGCACCTACATGAAGAAGATCTCGCTGACCTCCACCATGGGGCCGGGGATCTCGATCGACGTGTCGAACGCCGCGACCGAATGAGATTTGCCTCCGGTCCGCCACTGGCGGGTCGGGGCGAATGGCGGGGCCATGCAGTTGGCCTCGTCCTGTCCGAGATGGAGGGTTGGGCGGATCGCCCTATAATTCCTTCCTGAGATGGGGAACGAGTTCAGATTTCGCCTCACCGGCGATCTTGGCCTCGGGACCCTGAGATTGGACCCGAACCCGGGCATCGCCCGGGGCAACTAGGAGCCGGAAGGGGCAACCCTTCCAAATTTGGAGTGAAACTGTGGATAGAGCCCAGAAAGAGAAAGTGGTCGAGGAACTCGGCCAGATCTTCGAAAGCTCTGGCGTTGTAGTGGTCGCCCACTACGCGGGTCTCACAGTTGCGCAAATGCAGGATCTTCGGCGCCGCGCACGCGAAGCCGAAGCCTCTGTTCGCGTCGCGAAGAACAGGCTCGCCAAGATCGCCCTTGAGGGCAAGCCATGCGCAAGCATCGCCGATTACCTCTCGGGCATGACCGTGCTCACCTTCTCGGAAGACCCCGTGGCAGCAGCCAAGGTCGCCGAGGACTTCGCCAAGGATAACGCCAAGTTCGAGATCCTCGGCGGCGCCATGGGTGAGACGGCGCTGGACCGTAACGGTGTCGAAGCCGTGTCGAAAATGCCCTCGCGTGACGAGCTCATCGCTCAGATCGTGTCGTGCATCGGCGCGCCCGCCTCGAACATCGCCGGTGCCATTGGCGCGCCTGCATCGAACATCGCGAGCATCCTTTCGACCATCGAAGAGAAGGCCGAAGCGGCATAAGCGCAACTGGAACATCCCGCGTATGGGGCATCTGCCCGACGTTGGAACACAAAACTTGGAAACGGAAAGAGCTGTAACATGGCTGATCTGAAAAAACTGGCTGAAGAGATCGTTGGTCTGACGCTTCTCGAGGCACAAGAACTGAAAACCATCCTGAAAGACGAGTACGGCATCGAGCCCGCCGCTGGCGGCGCCGTGATGATGGCTGGCCCCGCAGGCGGCGACGCCGGCGGCGCAGCTGCAGTAGAGCAAACCGAATTCGACGTGATCCTGAAGTCCGCTGGCGCTTCCAAGATCAACGTCATCAAGGAGGTCCGCGCGATCACCGGTCTTGGCCTGAAAGAAGCCAAGGAACTGGTGGAAGCCGGTGGCAAGGCCGTCAAGGAGCAGGTCTCCAAGGACGAAGCCGAAGACATCAAGGGCAAGCTGGAAGCAGCTGGCGCCGAGGTCGAACTCAAGTAATGGCGGGTTGGTGCCCACCCTGCGGGGTGGGGCCGGGCGTGTAGGGTGGGTTTCAAACCCACCCTACGCCGAACCCCCTCGTGATGGGCTGGATCCGGGCAAAATCCGGGTCCAGCCGAACCTGTCTCAGAAAGGGCTTGCTCTCAAAGAGCCCTTCCTCAGGCGAGGTTCGCAGGATCGGGAGGCCTCTGGTGGGACAGGGGCCGGGAATGGATCGCGAAACCCGCTGTCTCGGATGGAGGCGGCGCCGGGGCCCGACGGCGCTTGCCCCACGTGAGAAACTGAAAGGTGACCAGACACATGGCACAAACTTTCCTTGGCCAGAAACGTTTGCGTAAGTACTACGGCAAGATCCGCGAAGTGCTGGAGATGCCGAACCTCATCGAGGTGCAGAAATCCTCCTACGATCTCTTCCTGAAATCCGGCGACGCGCCCGAGCCTCTCGATGGCGAAGGCATCAAGGGCGTCTTCCAGTCGGTCTTCCCGATCAAGGATTTCAACGAGACCAGCGTGCTGGAATTCGTGAGCTACGAGCTCGAGAAGCCCAAGTACGACGTCGAGGAATGCATGCAGCGCGACATGACCTACAGCGCACCGCTCAAGGTGACGCTGCGGCTCATCGTGTTCGACGTGGATGAAGACACCGGCGCGAAATCGGTGAAGGACATCAAGGAACAGGATGTGTTCATGGGCGACATGCCGCTCATGACGCCCAATGGCACCTTCGTGGTCAACGGCACCGAGCGCGTGATCGTTTCCCAGATGCACCGCTCGCCCGGCGTGTTCTTCGACCATGACAAGGGCAAGACGCATTCTTCGGGCAAGCTGCTCTTCGCCTGCCGCATCATCCCCTATCGCGGCTCCTGGCTCGATTTCGAGTTCGACGCGAAAGACATCGTCTTCGCCCGTATCGACCGCCGCCGCAAGCTGCCGGTGACGACCCTGCTCTATGCCCTCGGGCTCGATCAGGAAAGCATCATGAATGCTTATTACGACACGGTCGATTACAAGCTGCAGAAGAACAAGGGCTGGGTCACCAAGTTCTTCCCCGAGCGCGTGCGCGGCACCCGCCCGACCTATGACCTGGTCGATGCGAAAACCGGCGAAGTGATCGCCGAGGCCAGCAAGAAGATCACCCCCCGCGCGGTGAAGAAGCTCATCGACGAGGGCAATGTCACCGAGCTTCTGGTGCCCTACAACCACATCGCCGGCAAGTTCGCCGCGCGTGACATGATCAACGAGGAAACCGGCGCGATCTATGTCGAGGCCGGCGACGAGCTGACCATCGAGCGCGACAAGGATGGCGAGATCATCGGCGGCACCGTGAAGGAGCTGATCGACGCGGGCATCACCGAGATCCCGGTGCTCGACATCGACAACATCAATGTCGGCCCCTACATGCGCAACACCATGGCGCAAGACAAGAACATGAACCGCGAAACCGCGCTCATGGATATCTACCGCGTCATGCGCCCGGGCGAGCCGCCCACCGAGGAGGCCGCCTCGGCCCTCTTCGACACGCTCTTCTTCGACAGCGAGCGCTATGACCTCTCCGCCGTGGGCCGCGTGAAGATGAACATGCGCCTCAACCTCGAGAAGCCCGACACCCAGCGCACGCTCGACCGCGAGGATATCGTGGCCTGCGTCAAGGCGCTGGTGGAGCTGCGCGATGGCAAGGGCGACATCGACGACATCGACCACCTCGGCAACCGCCGGGTGCGCTCGGTGGGCGAGCTGATGGAGAACCAGTATCGCGTGGGCCTGCTGCGCATGGAACGCGCGATCAAGGAGCGCATGTCGTCGGTCGAGATCGACACGGTGATGCCGCAGGATCTCATCAACGCCAAGCCGGCGGCCGCCGCCGTGCGCGAGTTCTTCGGCTCCTCGCAGCTCTCGCAGTTCATGGACCAGACGAACCCGCTCTCCGAGGTCACCCACAAGCGCCGCCTCTCGGCGCTCGGGCCGGGCGGCCTGACGCGCGAGCGCGCGGGCTTCGAGGTGCGCGACGTGCACCCCACCCACTACGGCCGGATGTGCCCGATCGAGACGCCGGAAGGCCCGAATATCGGCCTGATCAACTCGCTCGCCACCTTCGCGCGGGTCAACAAGTATGGCTTCATCGAAACGCCCTACCGCAAGGTGAAGGACGGGCAGGTCACCGATGACGTGGTCTACATGTCGGCCACCGAGGAGATGCGGCACACCGTGGCGCAGGCCAACGCGACGCTCGACGAGAGCGGCAAGTTCGTCAACGAGATGGTCAACACCCGCCAGTCGGGCGAATACATGCTCGCCCCCGTCGAGCAGGTCGACCTGATCGACGTGAGCCCGAAACAGCTGGTCTCGGTCGCCGCCTCGCTGATCCCCTTCCTCGAGAACGACGACGCCAACCGCGCGCTCATGGGCTCCAACATGCAACGTCAGGCCGTGCCGACGCTGCGCTCGGAAGCCCCGCTCGTGGGCACCGGCATCGAGGGCGTCGTGGCCCGCGATTCCGGCGCCTCCGTGCTCGCGCGCCGCGCCGGCGTGATCGACCAGGTCGATGCCCAGCGGATCGTGATCCGCGCCACGGAAGACCTCGAGATCGGCGATCCGGGCGTGGATATCTACCGCATGCGCAAGTTCCAGCGCTCCAACCAGAACACCTGTATCAACCAGCGCCCGCTGGTGAAGGTGGGGCAGGTCGTGGAGAAGGGCGAGGTTGTGGCCGATGGCCCCTCCACCGACCTTGGCGAACTGGCGCTGGGCAAGAACGTGCTCGTGGCCTTCATGCCGTGGAACGGCTACAACTTCGAAGACTCGATCCTCATCTCCGAGCGCATCGCGCGGGATGACGTGTTCACCTCGATCCATATCGAGGAATTCGAGGTGGCCGCCCGCGACACCAAGCTCGGGCCGGAAGAGATCACCCGCGACATCCCCAACGTCGGCGAGGAGGCGCTGCGCAACCTCGACGAGGCGGGCATCGTCTATATCGGCGCCGATGTGCAGCCGGGCGACATCCTGGTGGGCAAGATCACGCCCAAGGGCGAAAGCCCGATGACCCCGGAAGAGAAGCTCCTGCGCGCCATCTTCGGCGAGAAGGCCTCCGATGTGCGTGACACCTCGCTGCGCGTGAAGCCGGGCGATTACGGCACGGTCGTGGAAGTGCGCGTCTTCAACCGCCACGGTGTGGAGAAAGACGAGCGCGCCCTGCAGATCGAGCGCGAAGAGGTCGAGCGCCTCGCCCGCGACCGTGACGACGAGCTCGCCATTCTCGAGCGCAACATCTACGCGCGCCTCAAGAGCCACATTCTCGGCAAGGTGGCCGTGAAGGGCCCCAAGGGCGTCAAGGCCAACTCGGAGATCACCGAGGAGCTGCTGGAAACGCTCAGCCGTGGCCAGTGGTGGCAGCTTGCGCTGAAAGACGAGAAGGATGCCCAGATCGTCGAGGCCCTGAACGAGCAGTTCGAGGCGCAGAAGCGCACGCTCGATGCCCGCTTCGAGGACAAGGTCGAGAAGGTCCGCCGCGGCGACGACCTGCCCCCGGGCGTGATGAAGATGGTCAAGGTCTTCATCGCGGTGAAGCGCAAGCTTCAGCCGGGCGACAAGATGGCCGGCCGTCACGGCAACAAGGGCGTGATCTCCAAGGTCGTCCCGATGGAAGACATGCCCTTCCTCGCCGATGGCACGCCGGTCGATTTCTGCCTCAACCCGCTCGGCGTGCCGAGCCGGATGAACGTGGGCCAGATCCTCGAGACGCATATGGGCTGGGCTGCCCGCGGCCTCGGCATCAAGATCGACGACGCCCTGCAGGAATACCGCCGCTCGGGAGACCTGACCCCGGTGCGCGAGGCCATGAAGCACGCCTATGGCGAGGATGTCTACGAAGAGGGCATCACCGGCATGAGCGAAGAGGCGCTGGTGGAAGCGGCCGGCAACGTCACCCGTGGCGTGCCGATCGCAACACCGGTCTTCGACGGCGCGAAGGAGGCGGATGTCAATGACGCGCTCCGCCGCGCGAGCTTCGATGAGAGCGGGCAATCGATCCTCTACGATGGCCGGACGGGCGAGCAATTCACCCGGCCCGTCACCGTGGGCGTGAAATACCTGCTCAAGCTCCACCACCTTGTCGACGACAAGATCCACGCACGTTCCACCGGGCCCTACTCGCTCGTCACCCAGCAGCCGCTGGGCGGCAAGGCGCAGTTCGGCGGGCAGCGTTTCGGCGAGATGGAGGTCTGGGCGCTGGAAGCCTACGGCGCGGCCTACACCCTGCAGGAAATGCTGACGGTGAAATCCGACGACGTGGCCGGCCGTACCAAGGTCTACGAGTCGATCGTGAAGGGCGAGGACAATTTCGAGGCGGGGGTTCCGGAGAGCTTCAACGTTCTCGTGAAGGAAGTCCGCGGCCTCGGCCTCAACATGGAACTCCTGGACGAGGAGGAAGACGCGGAATGACGGTGGGTTGAAAACCCACCCTACGCGACGCCGGGTAGGGTGGGGTTCAACCCCACCGCTCCCCTCTCCCTCTCTCCCGATCAAAGGATTCGAACATGAACCAGGAACTGACGAACAACCCGTTCAACCCCGCCGCACCGGCGAAGGTGTTCGACGAAATCAAGGTGTCGCTCGCCTCTCCCGAGCGCATCCTGTCGTGGTCCTACGGCGAGATCAAGAAGCCGGAAACCATCAACTACCGCACGTTCAAGCCCGAGCGTGACGGCCTCTTCTGCGCTCGCATCTTCGGCCCGATCAAGGATTACGAGTGCCTCTGCGGCAAGTACAAGCGGATGAAGTATCGCGGCGTCGTCTGCGAGAAATGCGGCGTCGAAGTCACGCTGCAGAAGGTCCGTCGCGAGCGCATGGGCCATATCGAGCTGGCCGCGCCCTGCGCCCATATCTGGTTCCTCAAGTCGCTGCCCTCGCGCATCGGCCTCATGCTCGACATGACGCTGCGCGACCTCGAGCGCGTGCTCTATTTCGAGAACTACGTGGTGATCGAGCCGGGCCTGACTGACCTGACCTATGGCCAGATGCTCACCGAGGAAGAGTTCATGGACGCGCAGGATGCCTATGGCGCCGACGCGTTCACCGCCAATATCGGTGCCGAGGCCATCCGCGAGATGCTGCAGAACATCGACCTCGAGAACGAGGCCGAGCAGCTGCGCGCCGATCTGGCCGAGGCCACCGGCGAGCTCAAGCCTAAGAAGATCATCAAGCGCCTCAAGGTCGTCGAGAGCTTCCTCGAGTCGGGCAACCGGCCCGAATGGATGGTCATGACGGTGATCCCGGTCATCCCGCCCGAGCTGCGCCCGCTGGTGCCGCTGGATGGCGGCCGCTTCGCCACCTCCGATCTCAACGATCTCTACCGCCGCGTGATCAACCGCAACAACCGCCTCAAGCGGCTCATCGAGCTGCGCGCGCCCGACATCATCGTGCGCAACGAGAAGCGGATGCTGCAAGAGTCGGTCGACGCGCTCTTCGACAACGGCCGCCGCGGCCGGGTCATCACCGGCGCCAACAAGCGCCCGCTCAAGTCGCTCTCCGACATGCTCAAGGGCAAGCAGGGCCGGTTCCGCCAGAACCTTCTCGGCAAGCGGGTCGATTTCTCGGGCCGCTCCGTGATCGTGACGGGCCCAGAGCTCAAGCTGCACCAGTGCGGCCTGCCCAAGAAGATGGCGCTCGAGCTCTTCAAGCCCTTCATCTACTCGCGGCTTGAAGCCAAGGGCATGTCGTCCACCGTGAAGCAGGCGAAGAAGCTGGTGGAAAAAGAGCGCCCCGAGGTGTGGGACATCCTCGACGAGGTGATCCGCGAGCACCCCGTGCTGCTCAACCGCGCGCCCACGCTGCACCGTCTCGGCATCCAGGCCTTCGAGCCTATCCTGATCGAGGGCAAGGCCATCCAGCTGCACCCGCTCGTCTGCTCGGCCTTCAACGCCGATTTCGACGGCGACCAGATGGCCGTGCACGTGCCGCTCTCGCTGGAGGCCCAGCTTGAAGCCCGTGTGCTCATGATGTCGACGAACAACGTGCTCTCGCCCGCCAACGGCGCGCCCATCATCGTGCCTTCGCAAGACATGGTGCTCGGCCTCTACTACACCTCCATCATGCGCGACGGCATGAAGGGCGAGGGGATGGTGTTCTCCTCCATCGACGAGGTGCAGCAGGCGCTCGACGCCGGGCAGGTGCATCTCCACGCCAAGGTCACCGCGCGCATCCTCCAGATCGACGAGGAAGGCAACGAGGTGATGAAGCGCTTCGAGACGACGCCGGGCCGCGTGCGCATCGGCGCGCTCCTGCCGCTCAACGCCAAGGCGCCCTTCGAGCTCGTGAACAAGCTCCTTCGCAAGAAGGAAGTGCAGCAGACCATCGACACCGTCTACCGCTACTGCGGCCAGAAGGAGAGCGTGATCTTCTGTGACCAGATCATGGGCATGGGCTTCCGCGAGGCCTTCCGCGCCGGCATCAGCTTCGGCAAGGACGACATGGTGATCCCCGAAGACAAGTGGACCATCGTGGAAGACACCCGCGAGCAGGTGAAGGGCTTCGAACAGCAATACATGGATGGCCTGATCACCCAGGGTGAGAAATACAACAAGGTGGTCGACGCGTGGTCCAAGTGCAACGACCAGGTCACCGAGGCGATGATGGGCACCATCTCCGCCGAGAAGAAGGACGAGAACGGCGCCGTCGCCGAGCCCAACAGCGTCTACATGATGGCCCATTCGGGCGCGCGGGGCTCGGTCACGCAGATGAAGCAGCTGGGCGGCATGCGCGGCCTTATGGCCAAGCCCAACGGCGACATCATCGAAACGCCGATCATCTCGAACTTCAAGGAAGGCCTGACCGTTCTTGAATACTTCAACTCCACCCACGGTGCGCGGAAGGGCCTCTCCGACACCGCCCTGAAAACCGCCAACTCGGGCTACCTCACCCGCCGTCTCGTCGACGTGGCGCAGGATTGCATCGTGCGCCAGCATGATTGCGGCACCGATCGCGCGATCACCGCGGAAGCGGCCGTGAACGACGGCGAGGTCGTGGCCTCGCTCGCCGAGCGCGTGCTGGGCCGCGTGGCCGCCGAGGATATCGCCGATCCGGCCACCGGCGAGGTGCTGGTGGCCAATGGCCAGCTCATCGACGAGCGCATGGCCGATGCGATCGACGTTGCCGCGGTGCAGACCGCGCGTATCCGCTCGCCGCTCACCTGCGAGGCCGATGATGGCGTTTGCGCCATGTGCTACGGGCGCGACCTTGCCCGCGGCACAATGGTCAACACCGGTGAGGCGGTGGGCATCATCGCCGCGCAATCCATCGGCGAGCCCGGCACCCAGCTGACGATGCGGACCTTCCACATCGGCGGCGTGGCACAGGGCGGCCAGCAGTCGTTCCTCGAAGCCAGCCAGGAAGGCACGGTGGAGTTCGAAAGCCCGCAGACGCTGGAGAACTCCCTTGGCGAGACGCTGGTGATGGGCCGCAACATGAAGCTGCGCATCATCGGCGAGAACGGGCAGGAGCTGGCCAGCCACAAGATCGGCTACGGCTCCAAGGTGTTCGTGAAGCAAGGCGACAAGGTGAAGCGCGGAGACAAGCTCTTCGAGTGGGATCCCTACACCCTGCCGATCATCGCCGAGAAGGGCGGCACCGCCAAGTTCGTCGATCTCACCACCGGCGTCTCGCTGCGTGACGTGACCGACGACGCCACCGGCATGACCCAGAAGATCGTGACCGACTGGCGCGCCGCGCCCAAGGGCAACGAGCTGAAGCCGGAGATCCTGATCGCCGACAAGGATGGCGAACCGGTCCGCAACGATGCGGGCAACCCGGTGACCTACCCGATGTCGGTCGATGCGATCCTGTCCATCGAGGAAGGCTCGGAAATCCAGGCCGGTGACGTGGTGGCGCGGATCCCGCGCGAGGGGGCCAAGACGAAGGACATCACCGGCGGTCTGCCGCGTGTGGCCGAACTCTTCGAGGCCCGCCGTCCGAAGGATCACGCCATCATCGCCGAGATCGACGGCTATGTGCGCTACGGGCGCGACTACAAGAACAAGCGCCGGATCTCCATCGAGCCGGTCGACGAGTCGCTCGAGCCCGTCGAATACATGGTGCCCAAGGGCAAGCACATCCCCGTGCAGGAGGGCGACTACGTCCAGAAGGGCGACTACATCATGGACGGCAACCCCGCGCCGCATGACATCCTCTCGATCATGGGTGTCGAGGCGCTGGCCGAATACATGATCGACGAGGTGCAGGAGGTCTATCGCTTGCAGGGCGTGAAGATCAACGACAAGCACATCGAGGTGGTCGTGCGCCAGATGCTCCAGAAGTGGGAGATCCTCGATTCGGGTGAAACCACGCTCCTGAAGGGCGAGCATGTCGACAAGGCCGAGTTCGAGGCCGCCAACGAGAAGGCCATTGCCAAGGGCAAGCGGCCTGCCTCCGGCGAGCCGATCCTGCTCGGCATCACCAAGGCGTCGCTGCAAACCCGCTCCTTCATCTCGGCGGCCTCCTTCCAGGAGACCACCCGGGTGCTCACCGAAGCCTCGGTGCAGGGCAAGCGCGACAAGCTCGTGGGCCTCAAGGAAAACGTCATCGTGGGCCGCCTCATCCCGGCGGGCACCGGCGGCGCCACCCTCAAGGTGCGTCACATCGCGCAAAGCCGCGACAACGTGGTGATCGAGGCGCGCCGCGAGGAGGCCGAAGCCGCCGCCGCGCTGGCCGCGCCCATGTCTGACGACGTGGTGGGCGGCGACGAGTTCGACAACCTCGTCGAAACCCCCGAGAGCCGCGAAGACTGATCCTGCGGGACAGGAAAAAAGAAAAGGCCCCGCCATCTGGCGGGGCCTTTTCCTTTGGGGCATCCGCGCGCCCCGCCCTGCAACGCGCGGTCTCTCAACCCGTCGCCGCGCGGCCGGCATCCGGCACGGATACCGACATGATACCGACGCGATACCGACATGATACCGAACCGGAATTTTCTTTCACATCAGGGTATTAACCGTGATTCGCCCAAGCGGGCGGCTCACGACCATGTCGGGTGGAATCTTCCCTTGGGCGACAGCGTGAAGATCTCGCAGCCGTCCTTCGTCACCCCCACCGAATGCTCGAACTGCGCCGAGAGCGAGCGGTCGCGGGTCACCGCCGTCCAGTCGTCACCCAGCACTTTCGTCTCCGGCCGCCCGAGGTTCACCATCGGCTCGATGGTGAAGAACATGCCTTCCTCCAGCACCGGCCCGGTGCCCGGCCGCCCGTAATGCAGCACGTTGGGCGGGGCATGAAACACGCGCCCCAGCCCGTGCCCGCAGAAATCGCGCACCACGCTCATCCGCTCGGCCTCCACGAAGCTCTGGATGGCATGGCCGATATCGCCGAAGGTGTTGCCGGGCCTCACCGCCTCGATGCCTTTCATCAGGCTGTCATGGGTCACCTCGATCAGCCGTTCGGCCTTGCGCGAGAGCTTGCCCGCCACGAACATCCGGCTCGTATCGCCATACCAGCCATCCACGATCACCGTGACGTCGATGTTGAGGATGTCGCCTTCGCTCAGCTTCTTCTCGCCGGGAATACCGTGGCAGACCACATGGTTCACGCTGATGCAGCTGGCGTGCTGGTAGCCCTTGTAGCCGATCGTGGCCGAGGTTGCCCCGGCCTCGTTCACCCGCGCCTCGATCATCCGGTCGAGCTCGCCCGTGGTCTGGCCCGGAAACACGTGCTCCGCCAGATCGTCGAGAATTTCCGCTGCCAGCCGCCCGGCGGCATGCATCCCGGCAAAATCCGCCGGCTCGTGCAGGCGGATGCCGTCGCGTGTCAGTCTTCCGCGGTGTTCGTTCTGCAAGACGGTCTCCCGTTGCTTCCTTGTCTCAAGGGTCTATCTAAGCCAGCCGCGCCCGACATGCCAGAGGCACCGGGCCCGCACGGGCTTTCCCGATGCCGCGAACACGGCTAGTCTGTCGCCACCGATTTCAGGTGAAGGTATTGCCATGCGCGAATTTTCCAAGCTGTCCGCTCTTCTTGCCATCTGTCTCGCGGTATCGCCCGCCGCCGTCGCCGAGGAGGCCGAATGCCTCGAAGAGGTGCGCGCGCTCTGGGCGGATGGCGGCCCGTTCGACGCCTACCAGCGCCCGCCGCACCGCAACACGAACACGATGTACGATGCCGCGGGCAACGTGACTCGAGTGTTCGACTCGATCATCGAGACCCCGCTGCGCACCATGGCCGGCATCGAGGGCACCCACATGACCCTCGCGATCGACAACCGGATATGGACAGGCCCGGGCAGCGAAGGCCCGTGGACGCCCCAACCCGACATGGAGGGCGACCGCCGCGCGGGCCACGCCGAAGACCGCGCCCAGAGGCAGGCCAACACCACCGACGCGGCCTGTCACGGCATGGTCGAGCATGAGGGCGCCACCTATCTCTCCTACGGCTTCACCACCCGGACAGACCCGAGCGAGGCCACCGGCGGCACATGGTTCGGCTCCACCGATACCGTCTATATCGACCCGGAGACGCGGCAGGTGATGATCTGGGAGATGGGCAATTTCGTCTATTCATGGGCGCCCGAACCCAACGGCGAGCGCCATGTGATCGTCTTCGAGTATGACCCCGCGATAAAGGTCAATCCACCGGAATGAACGGCAGGGGCGCGCCCGGCTCCACCGCCTCGGGGCTGATCCGGCAGCCGAGGCAGAGCACCTCCACGCCTGCCGCCGCCGCCGCCGCGAAGCCCGCCGCATAGGCCGGGTCGATATCGGCGGCGAGGCTCACCCGCGCGCAATCGGTGCGCTGCACGAGAAACAGCATCACCGCCCGGTGCCCCGCCCCCGCCACCTGCGCCAACTCGCCCAGATGCTTCAGCCCCCGCGCCGTCACGCTGTCGGGAAACTCGGCCAGCCCCGCCTGCCGCGAGAGCGTCACCGATTTCACCTCCACATAGGCCTCCGGCAGCCCCACCCCGCGCAGCAGAAAATCCACCCGGCTCCCCGCGCCGTAGCGCTGTTCGGGAAGAACCTCCGTGTAAGCCTCGAGCCCCGGCACCGCGCGCGCCTCGAGCGCCGCCTTCAGGGCGCGGTTCGGCAACCCGGTATCCACGCCGGTGAAATGGCCGTTCTCATGGTCCACCAGCCGCCAGCCGAATTTCAGCTTCTTCTTCGGGTCGTCGTTCTCTTCCACCCAGATCCGTGTGCCGGGCTCCGCGAGCCCCATCATCGAGCCCGGATTGGCGCAATGCGCCACCGCCTCGCGCCCATCCGCCTCCAGCCGGATGTCGGCCAGAAAGCGCTTGTAGCGTCTGAGCAGCCGGGCCGGTTGAAGAGGGGTTTGAAAGCGCATGGTGCAGGGCCTATACCCAAGCAGCAAGGCAATCAAGAAAGGCGCCTGAATGCCCAACCCCACCGCCGCCATGCTGGTGATCGGAGACGAGATCCTCTCGGGCCGCACCCGCGACGCCAACATGCACCACCTCGCGCAGGTGCTCACCGAGCGCGGCATCGACCTCAAGGAAGTGCGCGTGGTGAGCGACGATGCCGATGCCATCACCGAGGCCGTGCGCGCGCTCAGTGCCGCCTACACCCATGTCTTCACCTCCGGCGGCATTGGCCCCACCCATGACGACATCACCGCCGACAACGTGGCGCGCGCCTTCGGCGTGCCGATCGACGTTCGCGAGGATGCCCGCGGGCTGCTCGAAGCGCATTACGCCAAGTCTGACCAGGTGCTCAACGAAGCCCGCCTCCGCATGGCCCGAATCCCCGACGGCGCCACGCTCATCGACAACCCGGTGAGCACCGCCCCCGGCTTCACGCTGGAGAACGTGCATGTGATGGCCGGCGTGCCGGCGATCTTCACCGCGATGGTCGAAAGCCTGATGCCGCGCCTCACCGGCGGCGCGCCGGTGGTCTCGCGCACGCTCAAGGTGATGCGCCCCGAGGGCGATGTGGCCGGGCCGCTGGGCGATCTGGCCAAGCGTTACCCTGCGCTTTCCATGGGCTCCTACCCGTTCCAGCTGCAAGGCGCCTTCGGCACCAACCTCGTGCTGCGCGGCACCGACCCGGCCGAGGTGGATGCCGCCATGGCCGAGCTCGAAAAGGCGCTGGCCGAATGAGCTCCGTAGCCCCCGGCATCGAGGCGGTCTACGAGGCCACGCAGGCCACATGGCCGCCCGCCGCCACCCGCGACCTCGGCGGCATCACGCTGCGCGAGGGGCAGGGCGGGGGCCAGCGCGTCTCCGCCGCCACTTGGGATGGGCCCGGCCCCATCACCCCCGAGGCGCTCGACGCCGCCGAGGCCGGGATGCGCGAGATCAGGCAGGTGCCGCTCTTCATGATCCGGCAAGGCGAAGCGGCGCTCGACGAAGCGCTTGAGGCGCGCGGCTACGCGGTGGTCGACCCGGTCAACGCCTATGTCGGGCCGCTCGGCCCCCTCGCCGCCGAGCCCTTGCCCCGCGCCCGCGCCTTCGATATCTGGCCGCCGCTCGCCATCCAGATAGACCTCTGGAAAGAGGGCGGCATCGGCCCGGGCCGGCTCGGCGTGATGGAGCGCGCCGCGGGCCCGAAGACCTCGCTGATCGGCCGGCTGGGCGACGTGCCCGCCGCCACCGGCTTCGTGGCGATCCACGATGGCATCGCCATGATCCACGCGCTCGAGGTGCGCGACAGCTGCCGCCGCGCCGGTGTCGGCCAGCTGATGACCCGCAAGGCCGCGATCTGGGCCAAGGCGCAGGGCGCCAGCCACCTTGCCGTGCTCTGCACCGTGGCCAACGAGGGCGCCAACGCGCTCTACTCTTCCTTGGGCCTCTCGATTGTGGGACAGTATCACTACCGCAAAGCAACGGAAGACACCGCCGCATGACCAAACCAGACCAGCCCACCGCGCTCGACCTGCCGATGGCCGATCCGCTCCCCCCGGAGACGCGGAAATACTTCGATATCTGCACCGAGAAGCTCGGCATGGTCCCGAACGTGCTCAAGGCCTATGCCTTCGACATCGACAAGCTCAACGCCTTCACGGCCATGTATAACGACCTGATGCTGGCCGAGAGCGGGCTCTCGAAGCTCGAGCGCGAGATGATCGCGGTGGTGGTCTCTTCCATCAACCGCTGCTGGTATTGCCAGGTGGCCCATGGCGCGGCGGTGCGGCAGCTTTCGGGCCGCCCCGAGCTGGGCGAGGCGATGGTGATGAACTGGCGCATGGCCGAGCTTTCCGAGCGCGAGCGCGCCATGCTCACCTTCGCCGAGAAGGTCACCAAGGCCAGCGCCGAGGTGGTGGAGGCCGATCGCGAGGCGCTCCGCGCCGCCGGTTTCACCGATCGCGACATCTGGGACATCGCCAGTGTCGTCGGCTTCTTCAGCATGTCGAACCGCGTGGCCAGCGCCACGGGGATGCAGCCCAATCCCGAGTATCACGCGCAGGCCCGCTAGGCTCGTGCCCGGCCCGAACGCTTTTTCCGAGGCTTTCGCGCCGTGCCGTGCTCCCCTTCTCGGGGCGCTCGCGGGGCTCGTGCTGCTGGCGCTTCCCGCGCCCGCCCAGCAGGCCGAGCTGCCGGTGCTCGAGCTGCCCGAGGGGGCCACGCTCACCCGCGTGGTGCAGGAGCCCGCCGCGCGCTACCGCGTGCCCACGGGTCCGTGGCGCGAGGGGGTCTTGCCGGCCATCCCCGCCGAGGGGCGGCTTCTGCAGCGCGCATGGCGCATCGACGCGCCCGAGATGAGCACCGACATGCTGCAGGCCGCGCTGCGCGGCCAGCTGGAGGATGCGGGCTTCGAGATCCTCTTCGATTGTGCGGCGCGGGCCTGCGGCGGGTTCGATTTCCGCTTCGAAACCCGCGTCATGCCCGCCCCCGACATGTTCGTCGACCTGATGGATTTCCGCTTCCTCTCCGCCCGCGCGCCCTCGGCCGATGGCGGCGTCTCCTACCTCACGAGCCTCGTGAGCCGGGCTGGCACAAGTCTCTACGTGCAGGTCGTGGCCATCGGCGCGCAGGCGCCCGAAGGGCTGGTGCCGGAGCGCACCCAGCCCGCGCAGGGCACGGCCGAGGAGAGCGCAGAGGCCCCGCCGGAGCCGACCTATGATAACGGCACCATCGCCCGCGCATTGCTCGAAACCGGCCATGTGATCCTGCCCGATCTCGTGTTCGACTCCGGCTCTGCCACGCTGGCCGAGGGCGAATATGCCTCGCTCGTGGCGCTCGCCGCCTTCCTCAAGGCCGAGCCTTCGCGCCGCGTGGCGCTGGTGGGCCATACCGATGCGGTCGGTGGGCTCGAGGATAACGTGGCCCTTTCGCGCCGCCGCGCGGCCTCGGTGCTCGAGCGGCTCGCCACCCGCCACGAGGTGCCGCGCGCGCAGATGGAATCGAACGGCATGGGCTACCTCTCGCCCGTCGCGCCCAACACCACGCAGGCCGGGCGCGAGGCCAACCGGCGGGTCGAGGCGGTCTATCTCTCGCTGGAATAGGGCGGGGGGCGGAGTAACCCCGCGCGGACTCAAGGCCGCAGGCCGCCGCGCGATCGCGTCGCCATTGTCGCTCGGACCAATGGCGCTCCAATGGCGACCGCCTCCACGGCCCGGCGATTGGGTGACGCCAGCGCAAAGCTCCAATCAATTGCGGTAGCTGGAGACATAAAGCGCTTCTGAACACCCGTCGGATCGCCGCGCCGCGGCCCAGCAATCGCGCGGCTCCGCGCCCTAGCGGCTGCCCCGCTCCGGGATGATCTGCTGCACGAGCCCCGCGAAGAGCAGGTAGATGCTGGTGCCCACCAGCCCCCAATGCGCCCAGCTTTCGGGGTGGAAATCCACCCACGCCGCCCAGCCCGCGAAGAAGGTCCACGCCACCGCGACGGGCAGCGAAACGACCCGCCAGCGCTTGGTGCGCGCGGGGTGGATGAACTTGATCGGCAGGAACATCGCCAGCGAGAGCGCCGCCACCAGCACGAGGATCAGCCAGAAATTCGGCTCCACCGCGAAGAGCACGATCACCAGCATGTTCCAGCAGCCGGGAAAGCCCTGGAAGGAGTTGTCCTTCGTCTTCATCTTGGTGTCGGCGAAATACATCGCGCTGGCATAGGTGATGACGATGATCGCAAACCACCCCGTCCAGCCCGGCAGCAGGTCGGATTTGAAGAGCGCGAAGGCCGGGATGAAGACATAGGTCAGGTAGTCGATGATCAGGTCGAGCAGCACCCCGTCGAAGCGCGGCGCGTAGCGGGCAACGTGGTAATGGCGCGCAAGCGGCCCGTCGACGCCATCTACCGCGAAGGCCACCACCAGCCAGAGAAACATCAGGCTCCACTTTTCCTCCACCGCCGCCAGCATGGCGAGCATGGCGAAAACGGCGCCGGTGGCGGTGAGCAGATGTACCAGTAACGCTTTGAACTCTTTCGTCATGGAAACGTCATGGCGCAAAAGCCGGAGCGGTGCAATCAGGCTTTCGGGTGCGTCCGGCGGTAGACTTCCATCAACTGCCGCGTGTCCACCCCGGTATAGGCCTGCGTGGTCGAAAGCGAGGCATGGCCCAGCAATTCCTGTATCGCGCGCAGGTCGCCGCCGGCGTTCAGCAGATGCGTGGCGAAGCTGTGGCGCATGGCATGCGGCGTGACCGAGGCGGGCAGGCCAAGCTGCATCCGCACCTGTGCCACCACCTTCTGCACCGCGCGCGGGCTGAGCGGCCCGCCGCGCACGCCCCGGAAGAGCGCCTCCTCCGGCAGGGGCCGCTCCGGCACGGCCGCCAGATAGGCCTCGACGGCCGCGCGCGCAGGCGCGATCACCGGCACGATCCGCTCGCGCCCGCCCTTGCCCTTTATCCTCAGGCTCTCGCCCAGCGGCGCATCGCGGCCCTTGAGCGCCAGCGCCTCCGAAATCCGCAAGCCGCAGCCATAGAGCAGCGTCACCACCGCCTGATCGCGCAGGGCAACCCACGGCTTCACCGGCTGCGCCTCGAGCGTGTCGAGCACATCCTGCGCCGCCTCCTCCGCCAGCGGGCGCGGCAGCCTTGCCGGAAACTTCGGCGCCCGCGCCGCCAGCACACCGGTGGCGTCGAACCCCTCGCGCTCCGAAAGCCAGCGGAAGAACCCCTTCACCGCCGAGAGCTTGCGCGCCATGCTGCGCGGGCCCGCGCCGCCCGCCCGCGTCGCGGCCATCCATGCCCGCATGTCGGGCAGGTCCGCCGTGGCGAGGCCGCCAAGCCCCTGCGGCCCGCCGCGATGCTCCGAGAAGAAGGTGAGAAACCCGCGCACATCGCGCGCATAGGCATCGAGCGTGTTCTCGCCCGCGCCCTTCAGCGCCTTCTGCGCCGCAAGCCAGCCCGCCAGCGCCTCGCGCGCGGCGTCGGAAATCATGAAAGCCAGCGGCGCATCGCCCGTTCGAACACGCCCGAGAAGAAGGCGAGCAGGTCGGTGCCCTGCTGCGGGCTGAACTGGTGCGGGTCTTCCGAGCCCATCGCCAGCATCCCCGGCAGCCGCCCCTTGCCCAGATCGAGCAGCAGGCAGGCCTCCGAGCGCACATATTGCGCATCCTCGCCGTAAACCTGCGCATCGCCCGCCGCCACCTGCCGCAGCGTCACCTGCCGCGCGGTGCCCGAATGGCCCGAGGTGAGATAGGCGTCGATGAAGCCCGGCTCGGCCACCGAGAGCACATCGCCCAGCCGCCGCACCGCCGGGTCGTCGGCGCTCTGCACCGATTCGAGCACCAGCTTCACGCTGTCGACCCTGAGGATCGCGGCCACGTCGCCGCCGAGGTCATGCAGGAAGGTCTCGAACTCGGTCGGGTCGAGCATCCGCAGAATCGCCCGATGCACCTGGTTGGTGCCCGAAAGATTCTCGTAGGCGGCGGCGATCACCGAGCGGTGCGTATCCTCGAGGCGGGCGAGCCGTGCCTCGAGCCGCTCCATCGCGATCCCCCGCAGATCCACGATATTGCCCCCCATCGCCCGCTCGTTGGCGGCAATGAGGGCGCGCATAAGATCTTGATCCTCAAGGATAACATCCGGCTGCGAGATGATCTTCTCGCGAATCTGGTCGCTCATCGCGGGCTTGCTGCTCATCGACGCCTCTTCGATTTTTCGCATTTATACCACGGGTTCAGAGGATTTTCTGCCCCGTTTTTTCCCAGTCTTTCATGAAGGCGTCCAGCCCCTTGTCGGTGAGCGGGTGCTGCGCCATCTGCTTGATCACCGAGGGCGGCGCCGTCATCACGTCCGCGCCGATCCGCGCGCTCTCGAAGGCATGGTTCACCGTGCGGATCGAGGCCGCCAGAATCTGCGTCTCGTAGCCGTAATTGTCGTAGATCGTGCGGATATCGGCGATCAGCTGCATCCCGTCGAGGTTGATGTCGTCGAGCCGCCCGATGAATGGCGAGATGAACGTGGCCCCCGCCTTCGCCGCCAGCAGCGCCTGGTTGGCCGAGAAGCAGAGCGTCACGTTCACCATGTTGCCCTCGCCCGAGAGCACCTTGCAGGCCTTGAGCCCGTCCCATGTCAGCGGCACCTTCACCGCGATATTGGGCGCGATCTTGGCGAGCTTGCGCCCCTCGGCAATCATCGCCTCGGCCTCCAGCGCCACCACCTCGGCGCTCACCGGGCCCTCCACCATCTCGGCGATCTCCTTCGTCACCTCGAGAATGTCGCGCCCCGACTTGAGAATCAGCGAAGGGTTGGTGGTGACCCCGTCGACCATGCCCAGATCGTTCAGCTCGGCAATCGCGTCGACTTCGGCAGTATCAACGAAAAACTTCATGGCGCACCCTTTCAAGCGGCTTGGGGTTTGTTGCCATTGCGTTTACCCCATAGGCATCGCTGCCGAAACCCAAGAAAGGAGCCCTCGTGCCAGAAGCCCCGGCATTCTTCGCCGAAGGTGCGCGCGTGGGGGTGCTCACCACCCAGCCGCTCGACCGCCTGCTCGATTACCGCGCGCCCGAGGGCGGCTGCGCAGTGGGCGCCTTCGTCGAGGTGCCGCTCGGGCCGCGCAAGGTGCTGGGCGTGGTCTGGGGGCCGGGGCAGGGCGGCTTCGATGCCGCGAAGCTCCGCTCGGTCAACCGTGTGCTCGACGTGGCGCCGATGCGCGAGGAGATGCAGGAGTTTCTCCGCCGCGCCGGCGACTACACGCTCACGCCCATGCCCGCCATGCTCCGCCTCGCTACCCGCGCCCCGGGCCTCTCCGATCCGCCCTCGATGCGCAAGATCTACAGGCTTGGCGAGGGTGAGCCCACGCGCCTCACCGAGGCCCGCGCCCGCGTGCTCGAGGTGCTCGAGAGCTATGGCGGGCTCGCCTTCACGCTGAAGGAACTGGCCGAGCAGGCCGGCGTCACGCCCTCCGTGGTCAAGGGGCTGGTCAAGCAGGGCGCGCTCCGCGAGGAGGACACGCCCCGCGATGTGCCCTTCCCCCGGCTCCGGCTCGATCACCACGCGGTGGCCCTCACCCCCGACCAGCAATCGGCGGCCGACACGCTGCGCGCCGCGCTCAAGGAGGGCGGCTACGGCACCACGCTCCTGCGCGGCGTCACCGGCTCGGGGAAAACGGAGGTCTATCTCGAAGCCGTGGCCGAAACCCTGCGCCTCGGGCGGCAGGCGCTGGTGCTCCTCCCCGAGATCGCGCTCACCGCCGAGTTCATCGCCCGCGTCGAGGCCCGCTTCGGCACCCGCCCCGCCGAGTGGCATTCCGGCGCCACCATGACCGAGCGCCGCCGCATCTGGAAGATGGTCGGGCAGGGCGGGGCCGAGCTGGTGGTGGGCGCGCGCTCGGCGCTCTTCCTGCCCTTCCGCAATCTGGGCCTCATCGTTGTCGACGAAGAACATGACAGCTCCTACAAGCAGGAAGATGGCGTGCTCTACAATGCCCGCGACATGGCGGTGCTCCGCGCCTCGATCTGCGGCGCGCAGGTGGTGCTGGCCTCGGCCACCCCGAGCCTCGAGAGCTGGGCCAATGCCGAGGCCGGCAAGTATCGCCGGCTCGATCTCACCGCCCGCTTCGGCGCGGCGGTGATGCCCGAGATGCGCGCGATCGACATGCGCGCCGAGGATCTGCCCTCAGGCCGCTGGGTGTCGCCCTCCCTTCAGGCGGCGGTCGAGGCGCGGATGGCGGCGGGCGAGCAGTCGCTCCTCTTCCTCAACCGTCGCGGCTATGCGCCCGTCACCATCTGCCGCGCCTGCGGCCACCAGATCGGCTGCGACCATTGCGATGCCCGCATGGTCGAGCACCGCTTCCTCAAGCGCCTCATGTGCCACCAGTGCGGCGAGACCAAACCCATGCCCGAGGCCTGCCCCGCCTGCGGCGTCGAGGGCAAGCTCGCCGCCGTCGGCCCCGGCGTGGAGCGGCTGGCCGAAGAGGCGGCGGCGCTCTTCCCGCAAGCCCGCATCGCCACGCTCTCGTCGGATCTCTTCGGCTCCGCCCGCGCCCTCAAGGCGCAGATCGAGGAGATCGCCAAAGGCGGCGCGGATATCGTCATCGGCACGCAGCTCGTCGCCAAGGGTCACAACTTCCCCAATCTCACCCTCGTGGGCGTGATCGACGCCGATCTCGGCCTGCAGGGCTCCGACCTGCGCGCCGCCGAGCGCACCTTCCAGCTCATGCGGCAGGTTGCGGGCCGCGCCGGCCGGGTCGAGCGGCAGGGCGAGGCGCTCCTGCAAAGCTTCCAGCCCGAACACCCGGTGATCCGCGCCATCCTCTCCGGCGACGACGAGGGCTTCTGGGCCGCCGAGGCCCGCGAGCGCGAACAGGCGGGCGTGCCGCCTTATGGCCGCATGGCGGGGCTCGTGCTCTCCTCCACCGATCTGCAGGAGGCCTTCGACATCGGCACGGCGCTCGCGCGCAACACCGGGCCGCTCCGGGCCATCGGCGCGCAGGTCTTCGGCCCCGCCCCCGCGCCCATCGCCCGCGTGCGCGGCCGCCACCGGGTGCGGCTGCTGGTCAAGGCCCCCAAGGGCGCGGTGCTGCAACCCGCCATCTCCGCATGGATCGCGCCCGTGCGCGGCTCCGCCCAGTTCCGCCTCAGCGTCGATATCGACCCGCAGAGCTTCTTCTGAAGAGTCTTCCGCCTCCGGCGGGGATATTTCCGGCCAGAAGAAGCCGGCGCCGCGCCCCTGCTTCTTCTTGGGAAAAATACTCATTCTCCGCCGCGCAGATCTTGTGCGCGCGAACCCTCTCGCCAAGGCCAGCCCGAGGGCGTAAAGGATGTGCATGAGACGACCCATTCCCCTCGCGGAGGCGCAGAGCCTTCCTCTCTGGCGCCGCCCCATCTCGCTCCTGTTCCTGATGGCGGCGGCCATGCCCATCGCCTTCGCCACATGGTCGGCCCTGCTCAACAACTTCGTCATCGAGGCGGCGCAGTTCGACGGCTCCGACATCGGCTGGCTGCACACCGTGCGCGAGATCCCCGGCTTTCTCGCCGTGGGGGTGATCGCGATCATCATCTTCATGCGCGAGCAGGTGCTGGGGCTCGTCTCGCTGGTGCTTCTGGGCGTGGCCACCGCGCTCACCGCGCAATTCCCGAGCCTCGGCGGCATTCTCACCATCACCATGCTCAGCTCCATCGGCTTCCACTATTACGAGACGGTCAACCAGTCGCTGCAGTTGCAATGGCTCGACAAGCTCACCGCGCCCAAGGTGCTGGGCTGGCTGCTGGCGGCGGGCTCTGCGGCCACGCTCGTGGCCTATCTCGCCATCGTGCTCACGTGGGAGGCGCTGGGCCTCACCTACAACACCGTCTACATCCTCGCGGGCGGCACCACGGCCGCCATCGCGCTCTTCTGCCTCTTCGCCTATCCGCAATTCGAGGCGCCCAACCCGCAGGTGAAGAAGATGATCCTGCGCCGCCGCTACTGGCTCTACTACCTCTTGCAGTTCATGTCGGGGGCACGGCGGCAGATCTTCGTGGTCTTCGCGGGCTTCATGATGGTCGAGAAATTCGGCTTCCAGGTGCATGAGGTCACGGCGCTCTTCATGATCAACCTCGTGGCCAACATGGTTTGCGCGCCTTTCATGGGCCGCGCCGTCTTCCGCTTCGGCGAGCGCTCCGTGCTGCTGTTCGAATATGCCGGGCTGGTGATCGTCTTCCTCGCCTATGGCGGGATCTACTATTTCGGCTGGGGCGTGCTGCTGGCCGCCGCGCTCTACGTGGTCGATCACCTGCTCTTCGCGCTGGCCCTCGCGCTCAAGACCTATTTCCAGAAGATCGCCGATCCGGGCGATATCGCCCCCACCGCCGCCGTGGCCTTCACCATCAACCATATCGCGGCGGTGTTCCTGCCGGCGCTTCTGGGCTATCTCTGGCTCGTCTCGCCCGGTGCGGTCTTCGTGGCCGCCGCCGCGATGGCCAGCTGCTCCTTCCTGCTGGCGATGCTCATCCCGCGCCACCCCGAGCCGGGGCGCGAAACGATCCTCTCGGCGCTCAATCCCGCGCCCGCCGAATAGGAGGCCACCCCATGCCAACCTTCACCGCGCTCACCTCGCTCGAGGGGCAGGAGGCCGCCGAGGCGCTTGGCGAGGCGCTCGAAACCCTGCAGCCCGAGCCCATCGGCATCGGCACCACCGAGATCGAGGATGGCAAGGGCCATTGGGAAGTGGGCGCCTATTTCGAGGCCCCGCCCGACGAGGCCGGGCTGGCGCTTCTGGCCAAGATCCACGGGTCGAAACCGTTCATCGTGTCGGAGCTGCCGGAGGAAGACTGGGTGGCGAAGGTGCGGCGCGAGCTTTCGCCGGTCGAGGCGGGGCGCTTCTTCGTCTATGGCGCGCATGATGCCGAGAAGGTGCCGCAAGGCGCCGTGCCGCTCCTGATCGAGGCCTCGATGGCCTTCGGCACCGGCCATCACGGCACCACGCAGGGCTGCCTTCTGGCGCTCGACACGCTGGCGCGCCGCGGCACGGCGGGCGGGCGCGTGCTCGATCTGGGCTGCGGCACCGCCGTGCTCGCCATGGCCGCCGCGCGCATCTGGCCCGGCACCATGCTCGCCAGCGACATCGACTCCGTGGCGGTGGAGGTGGCCGAGGTCAACGTGGCCGCCAACGGGCTCGAGGGCCGGGTGCGCTGCCTCGAGGCCGAGGGGCTCGACCATCCCGAGATCGCGGCCGCCGCCCCTTTCGATCTGATCTTCGCCAATATCCTCAAGGCGCCGCTCATCGTGCTCGCCCCCGCCATCACCGAAAGCCTCGCGCCCGAGGGGGCCGTGATTCTCTCCGGCATCCTCAACGAGCAGGCCGACGAGGTGGCCGAGGTCTATTCCGCGCATGGAAACAATCTTCTCGAGCGGCGGGAGATTGGTGACTGGACAACGCTGATCTTTCTGAAAAACGCCTGAAACGCAGCGGAAACGCAGCGAGAATGAGGCAGCCGCCCAAGTTTCGCCACAATTCGTGCCTAATTCTCGCCGCATTGCGGTGGGGGCCGCGTTGAAGAATTTGGTGCTGCTTATGAGTAAATCGGGTAACGAGTATCGAGACCCACGCGGCTTTCGCCATGATGGCAAGGCGCGGTCCGAACGCTACGGGCAATCCGGTGGAGCCTCCACCGGCTGGTGCCCGCGGGAGGACGAGGGGATCATCGAAGAGTATGTGATCACGATTACGCCAGATCGACCGGCCCCCACCATCACCCTCCAAGGCTTCTCGCTGCTTGTGCTGGCCTTTCTGCTGTTCAAGGCCGGGGTGATCGCATGGCTCGGGCCCGAGGCCCATGCCGGGGCCATCGCGCTGCTGGAGGCGGGCTCGCCCGCCGAGCAGGCCGCCGCCTTCCTGATGCGCGCCGATTTTTTCTCGCAGTTTCTCGCCGAGAGCCTCTTCCTGCGGCTGGGCTGAGCCCGTGGCGGCGGTGCCGCCGCGCCCCGCATGTGAAAAAGCCCCGCGCCGGGTGTGGCGCGGGGCTTTCTCTTTTCGTCTGTCTTCGTCTCTCCGGGGCCGCCCGGCCCGCGGCGCCTCAGGCGCCGGCCCGCGACAGCGGCACGCGCCGGATCAGGCGGTGAAGCGCTCGATGTCGCTGCGGTTCAGGCCGATATCCTCGAGCTGGCGGTCGCTCAGCTGCGAGAGGGCATTGCGGGTCGCACGGGCGTCGTTCCATGCGGCGATGCGGTCGGCCAGTTTGAACAGACCGCCGAAGACGTGAACGGCCGAGGCCGAACGGGTGGTGTCGATGACAGCCATCGTTGTAGTCCTTCTGTGAATATGCGGAAATCGCGTGTCGTTTCTGAACTGCCAGATAGTTGGGCGGAATTATCCCGGCAAGAGGGCGCGTTGCATAGTTCATTTGCATTTTCTGCATGGCTCGCCGCGGCCCTCTCCCGCGCGCTCTCGCCGGCCCCTCGCGCGCGGCCCCGGCGGGGCCCGGCGCATTCCGCTTGGCGTTTGTTCCCCTTTCGTGCTAAACTCTTGGAAAAAGGCAAAAGGGCAGTGAAGATGCGGGTTTTGGGAATTGACCCCGGCTTGCGCACCCTCGGGTGGGGCGTGATCGACATGGCCGGAAGCCGCATCGCGCATGTGGCCAACGGCCTCTGCCGCTCCGAGGGCGAGACGCTGGCCGAACGGCTGCTCTCCCTCCATGTCCAGCTCACCGCCATCTGCCGCGACCACACGCCGCAGGCGGCGGCGGTGGAGCAGACCTTTGTCAACAAGGATGGCGCCGGCACGCTCAAGCTCGGGCAGGCCCGCGGCATCGCCATGCTGGTGCCCGCGCAGTTCGGCCTCGCGGTGGGCGAATACGCCCCCAACACCGTGAAGAAGACGGTGGTGGGCGTGGGCCATGCCCAGAAGGACCAGGTCGCGCATATGGTGCGGATGCAGCTTCCGGGCGTCGAGATCGCCGGGCCCGATGCCGCCGACGCGCTCGCCATCGCCATCTGCCACGCGCATCACGCCCGCTCTGCGCAGGCTCTCCTGCGGAGGCGCGCATGATCGGGCGGCTCGCCGGGCGGATCGACTACCGCGCCGCCGATCACGTTCTGATCGACGTGAGGGGCGTGGGCTATCTCGTCTATTGCTCCGACCGAACCCTGCAATCCCTGCCTGCCGTGGGCGAGCATGTGGCGCTCTACACCGATCTGGTGGTGCGCGAGGATCTGCTGCAGCTCTTCGGCTTCCCCACGCTCGCCGAGAAGGAATGGCACCGCCTGCTGATGTCGGTGCAGGGCGTGGGCGCCAAGGCCTCGCTCGCCATTCTCGGCACGCTGGGGCCCGAGGGCGTGGGCCGCGCCATAGCCCTTGGCGACTGGAACGCGGTCAAGGCCGCCAAGGGCATCGGCCCCAAGACCGCGCAGCGCGTGGTCATCGAGCTGAAGGACAAGGCGCCCGAGGTGATGGCCATGGGCGCCGCCGCCGCCCGCGCCGCCACCTATGCGCCCGAGCCGGGCGAGGGGGAGGTGCTCGAGCCCGCCGCCGCGCCCCCGCCCGCGCCCCCCGCACCGAAAGTGCCCTCTTCCGCCGGGTCGCAGGCCGACGCGCTTTCGGCGCTCACCAATCTGGGCTATTCCCCCGGCGAGGCGGCGGGCGCCGTGGCGCAAGCCGCGGGCGACGCCCCCGAGGCCGAAACGCCCGAGCTGATCCGCCTTGCGCTCAAGCTCCTGGCCCCGAAAGGGTAGAGGATGACCGAACCCGACCCCACCCTGCGCCCCGAGCCGCTGCCGGAGGATGCCGAGCGCAGCCTGCGCCCGCAGGCGCTCGACGCCTTCATCGGCCAGCAGGAGGCCAAGGCGAACCTGCGGGTCTTCATCCAGTCCGCCCGGCAGCGCGGCGAGGCGATGGATCATACGCTCTTTCACGGGCCGCCGGGCCTGGGCAAGACGACGCTCGCGCAGATCATGGCGAAGGAGCTGGGCGTGGGCTTCCGGATGACCTCCGGGCCGGTGCTCGCCAAGGCCGGGGATCTGGCCGCGATCCTGACGAACCTCGAAGCCAATGACGTGCTCTTCATCGACGAGATCCACCGGCTCAACCCGGCGGTGGAGGAGGTGCTCTACCCCGCGATGGAGGATTTCGAGCTCGATCTCGTCATAGGCGAGGGCCCCGCCGCGCGCACCGTGCGGATCGAGCTTCAGCCCTTCACGCTGGTCGGCGCCACCACGCGCCTCGGCCTGCTCACCACGCCGCTCCGCGACCGGTTCGGCATCCCCACCCGCCTGCAATTCTACACCGAGGACGAGCTCCACGAGATCGTCACCCGCAATGCCCGCCTGCTCGACATCCCCGCCGAGGCGGAGGGCGCCCGCGAGATCGCGCGCCGCGCCCGCGGCACGCCCCGCATCGCCGGGCGGCTCCTGCGCCGGGTGGTGGATTTCGCCGTGGTCGAGGGCGGCGGGCGCATCACCCGCGCGCTCGCCGACAGCGCGCTCACCCGGCTCGGCGTCGACGGCCTCGGCCTCGACGGGGCCGACAGGCGCTACCTCACGCTCATCGCCGAGGCCTACCAGGGCGGCCCGGTGGGCATCGAGACCCTGAGCGCCGCGCTCTCCGAGAGCCGCGACGCGCTGGAGGAGGTGATCGAGCCCTACCTCCTGCAGCAGGGCCTCATCCAGCGCACCCCGAGGGGCCGGATGCTGGCGCAGCGCGCGTGGCGGCATCTCGGGCTGGAGGCGCCGGGCGGGACGCCGCAGAGCGATCTCTTCGAATAGATTTCTTGCCTCCGGCGGGGATATTTCCGGCCAGAAGAAGCGGGGCGGGATTGCAAGGCGGCGGCCCCGGTCTTAGTCAGGACGCATGACGATCTTCAGCACGGCCGAGGATGTGGAGGCGCTCTTCACGCGCTCCGACGGGGAGTATCTTTTCGCGCGATGGGGGCGGCCCATCGTGCCGGTGGTCTTCGGCGTGGATGACCGTACGCTTGAGACGGTGAAGGGCGCGATCGAGGCGGTGGTGGCGCTTGCCGGTCACCAGATGGCCGAGACCGACCCGGAACTGGGCGTCAACCTCATGGTCTTCTTCTTTCGCGAGTGGGACGAACTTCTGGAGGTGCCCGATCTCGACCGGCTGATCGAAGGGCTGGGCCCGCTGGTGATCCGGCTGAAGGAGGCCGGCGCGAACCAGTATCGCGTCTTCCGCTTCGACGAGGCGGGTGCGATCAAGGCGGCCTTCGTCTTCGTGCGGATGGACGAGGAGATGCAGAAGGTGCCCGCCGAGACGCTGGCGCTGGGGCAGGTGGTGCAGACGATCCTGCTCTGGTCGGACCGCGCCTTCGTGGGCGCCTCGCCGCTCGCGCGTGTGCCCGAGGGCGACCGGGTGATCCTGCGCCCCGACGTGGCGGGCGTGATCCGCGCGGGCTACGACCCGGTGATGCCCGCGATGGCGCAGGATCCGAGCCACGCCATGCGGCTGGCCGCGCGGCTCACGCCGCCCCAGTAGCGCGATGCGCGCCTTTCTCGCCATCCCGGTGCCCGAGGAGCGCTTGCCGCGCCTCCATGATGTGCAGCACGCGCTCGAGGTGGGCCGCGCCGTCGACCCCGAGAACTGGCATGTGACGCTGGCCTTTCTGGGCGATCAGCCGGTGGAGGCGCTCGAGGCGCTCCACGAGTTGCTCGCCGCGATCGTGGCGGAGCCTTTCGAGATGCGGCTCAGGGGCGTCGATATCTTCGGCGGCGCGCGCCCGAGCATCCTCTTTGCCGGGGTCGAGCCCTCCGAGCCGCTCATCCGCCTGCGCAAGAAGGTCCGCGCGGCGGTGCGCGCTTCGGGCATAGAGCTGCCCCGCGAGCGCTTTCGCCCGCATGTGACGCTGGCGCGCTTCGGGCGCAGGCACACCATGCTCGAAACCCAGCGCATCGCCGGCGTGCTCGAGGCATGGGGCGATCTCGATGCCGGTCGCGAGCAGGTGGAGGGCTTCGCGCTCTACCGCTCGCAGCTGGGCGAGGGCGGCCCGCTCTACGAGGCGCTGGCGGAATATCCGCTGGGGGCCGCCACAGGGTAGCGGCCCGCCTCGGGGCGCTTTGGGGCGCCTTACTTCTTCAGCGCGTCGCGGATCTCGGTGAGCAGCTCGATCTCGGTCGGCCCCGCGGGTTCCGGCTCGGCGGGTGCGGCCTCTTCCTTCGCCTTCAGGCTGTTCACCCCCTTCACCAGCATGAAGACGACGAAGGCGATGATGAGGAAGTTGAGCACCGCCATGATGAAGCGCCCATAGGCGAAGACGGCCGCGCCTGCCTCCTCGGCGGCCGCGAGCGAGGCATACTCTCCCGAGCCCAGCACCACGAAGAGGCCCGAGAAATCGAAGCCCCCGAGAAGCAGGCCGATGACGGGGTTCACGAGATCGGCCACCAGCGAGCTCACGATCGCCGTGAAGGCCGCGCCGATGATGATGCCCACGGCCATGTCCATGACATTGCCGCGCGCGATGAAGGTTTTGAATTCGTTGATCATTGCTGTCCCTGAAATGCTGCTGCGGCTCCAAGATCCGGCCACCGCGCGGGCCTTTAGCACGGTGCGGCGCCCCGGTGGGGATTTTTTTGACACGGTGGCCCCCGGAGGCGGGCTTTTCCCGCGCAGTTGCGGTTTTCACCCGTCGGTTCGCGCGCTAGGCTCCGCGCCATGACACATCGCTTCGCCCTGCGCGTATATTACGAAGACACCGACATGGGCGGCATCGTCTACCATGCCAATTTCCTCAAGTTCATCGAGCGCGCCCGCAGCGAGTGGGTGGCCGAGATGGGGGTGGATCAGAACGCCATGCGCGAGGCGGGGGTTGTCTTCGCGGTGCGCCGGGTGGAGGCCGATTTCATGGCGCCCGCGCGCTATGGCGATGCGCTCGAGGTTCTGACGAGCACCGCCTCGGTGAGCGGCGCGCGGCTGGTGATGGAGCAGAAGGTGATGCGGGGCGGCGAGCTGCTCTTTGCCGCGCAGGTCACCGTGGCCTGCATCACCATGGCCGGGCAGCCCGTGCGCCTGCCGGCGGAGCTGCGCGCGAAGCTGCATTAGGACAGGGCGGTTTGCTTGAAACGGGCTGGAGCGGTTATTGACCCCAAGGTGAGGAGCCGCGCCATTGACGGGCCGCGGTGCGTCGATCCGACAGTTTTTCTAATGCGCACTAGGCCCGAGCGGCGCACTGACTTCAACGTATCGACGTGCCGTTGGGGCGGCCCGTCGATGGCGCGGCGGGCTTCGCCCTTGAGTCCGCGCCGGGGCGCTCAGACCCAAATTCCGCTTCAGGCCGTCTAAACCCCGTCCCGCCCGGGCTTGCGCCCGACAGAAACGCCATCTCCCAAGCAATATTCCGCCACCGTTCTGGCCCGGAAACCCCCTCAAGCGGAAGTGATGGTGTTTGCCATGGATTTCGGCTAATCTTGCGTGCAATGAGGCCGCGCAAGACGGCCCGTGAGGCAGTCGAAACTCGAAGAGCAGGTTCATGGAAGCAGAAACGCTAGCCTTGGCGCAGGAGATCGATTTCTCCATGTGGGGTCTTTACGCGCGCGCCACCCTTGTCGTGAAACTGGTGATGCTGATGCTGGTCG
>JAVKDQ010000042.1:0-20728 GCA_040222155.1 Roseovarius sp. | reverse complement strand
TGTCGCTCACGAGGCGGCTGCCGGCGCCCACCTGATTGGCGCTTTCGGTGATCAGGCCGTTGATTTCCTTGGCGGATTCAGAGGCGCGCTGGGCCAGTGACCGCACTTCGGAGGCCACCACGGCAAAGCCCTTGCCCGCCTCGCCCGCCCGCGCCGCCTCGACCCCTGCGTTGAGGGCGAGAAGATTGGTCTGGAAGGCGATATCGTCGATCACGCCGATGATCCGGCGGACATTGGCGCTGCTCTTCTCGATCAGCTGCATCGCGCCCATCGCGTCGCGCACCACGCGCGCGCCGCCCTCGGCCTGCGCGCAGCTGTCGCGCGCGGCCTGCTCGGCCTGATCGGCGCGCTCGCTGGTGCTGCGCACGCTCTCGGTGAGCTGGTTGATCGCGGCGGCGGATTGCTCAAGCGTGGCGGCCTGCGTTTCGGCGCGCGCGGCGAGATCCTCGGAGGCCTGCAGGAATTCGCCCGCCCCGCTCCGCAGCGCCGCCGCCACCCCGCCGATCTCGCCGAGGGTCTGGCCGAGCACATCGATCACCCGGTTGTAGCTCTGGCGCAAACTGTCATAGGCGATCGGGAAGGGATCGGAGGGCGGGCTCTCGATGCGGCGGGTCAGATTGCCCTGGGCCAACCGCTCGAGGCCCGTGCCGATATCGGCCACCACGCGCGCCTGTGCCGCGGCCTCGGCATCGGCGGCGCGGCGCGCGCGCTCTTCGGCCTCGGCGCGGCTCGAGCGCTGCTTCTCGCTCTCGTCGAGCTCGGCGCCGAACCGCTGCAGGCTGCGGGCGATATCGCCGATCACGTCGGGCAGACCGGTATGCGGCACCTCGGTGCGATACGCGCCCCCCTCCATCCGCGTCATCGCGGCAGTGATCTCGGAGAGCGGCCGGAGATTGCGCCGCAGAAGCCAGCTTGCGCCGGCGATGGCGCCCGCCACGAGCAACAGGGTCGTCACGAGGCTCGTGGTGAGCGCCTGCCTGACCGGGCCGGTGATGGCCGTGGCGGGCACGGCCGCCTCGAGCGCGCCCACCACCGCGCCCTCGCGCGTTTCGATCGGCAGCCAGAACATGAGATACTCCTCCCCGCCGACCGCATGGCGGCCCGAGAGCGGTTGGCCCTGCATCAGCGCATTGGCCGCGGCCCCCTCGAGCAGGCTGCCGAGGAGCCGGGTGCCGCCGCTATCCTGCAATGAGGTGGTGATCCGCTCTAAGCCCTGAGCGCCCTGCCGGAGCCGCAGCACCGAGAGATCGGCGAACGCCTGCGTGCGCACCGAATCGACCGCGCCGTGAAAGAGGAAATCGGGGATCGCCTCCCATGTCACGCGCTCCACCTTGCCGTTGTCGCCGGTGGCGTGGCTGTAGCCGTGGTTGCCGAAGGCGCCGTTGAGCGCGAAGGCCAGCGTGCTGATCGCGGTCTCATGGGTGCGATCGACCGTGCGGTGCAGCGATTGCGCCTCGGAATAGGTGAGCAGCGTGGCGAGGATCGAGGTGGAGAGCACCACCGCCGCCGAAATCGTCAGGATGAGCTTGGTCTTGAGCGTGGATGGTCGCAGCATCTCGGGGCATCTCCAAATGGCGCAGGCAGCGGGCGTGAGCATGCGCGCGGCAGGTTTAACAATCGGTGAGCATTCGCCGGCTTTGCTAAAATCCGCAGCGGATTTCAGAAGAGCTCCACCGCGCCCACGGGGCGCGGAACGGTCGCCGGGCGGCGCTCGCTGCGCTGGATCTCCTGCAGGCTCGGATCGAGTTTCTCCACCCGGGTCTGGCCGGTATAGGGCAGGAATCGCAGCCGCCGCCCGAGGGTGCCGCCCACATCGACCGTGCGCAGCACGAACCCCTCCTGCTGGATGAACTCGCGCGCGAAGGCGGCGTTGCTGTCGCCGATCCGGCTGAGCCCCTTCACCACGTTGCCGCCGCCGAAGACATGCGCCTCGAGCCGGTAGCGCTGGGCGCCTGCGCGCAACATGCCGTTGACCAGCTGCTCCATCGAATGGGCGCCATACTTGACGTTGCGCCCCTCCCTGGGGTCGTTGCCGGGCAGCAGGAAATGGTTCATCCCGCCGATCCGGTTGAGCGGGTCGTGCAGGCAGACGGCCACGCAGGAGCCCAGAACCGTGGTGATCTCGTCCTGCGGGCGGCCGGAGACGTGAAACTGGCCCTGGATCACGTGAATGACATTTCGGTTCGGATCACGCATGTCGGCTCCTTTCGCGGTGGTGCGAAGCGGCTTTGAGGATGGCCTGCGCCATCTGGGAGATCGGAACCTGCTGGCAGACGGCGCCCAGCTCCTGCGCCGCGCGCGGCATGCCGTAGACGGCGGAGGAGGCGGCATCCTGCGCGAGGGTGAAGGCGCCGGCCTGCCGCATCGCCAGCAGCCCCTGCGCCCCGTCGCGGCCCATGCCGGTGAGCAACGCGCCGACCGCGCCGGGGCCGAGCGCGGCGGCGGAATGAAAGAGCATGTCGACCGAGGGGCGATGCCCCGAGACGGGCGCCTCCTCGACCAGCCGCGCGCGCCGGCCGCCCGGCCCGATGATGAGATGCGCCTCGTTGCCGGGCGCCATCAGAACGAGGCCCGGGCGCAGCTCGTCGACCCGGCCCGCGGGCCGCACCTGCGCGCGACAGTGCCGGTCGAGCCGCTGGGCGAGGCCGGGGAGGAAATTGCCGCTGATATGCTGGACGATCAGCGTGGGCGGGCAGACCTCGGGGAAGGCCGAGAGCACCTCGATCAGCGCTTCGACACCGCCCGTGGAGGCGCCGATCACCAGTGTCTTCCAGCCCGCGCCGCCGCCCCGCGCGGCAGGCGCGACCGAGGCCGGGGGCCGTGCGGGCGCCGGGCGCGGGCCGAGCCGGAACCGGCTCTTGAGATAGGCGCCGAGCCCGCCCTCGGCCTCGATCCGGCGAGCGCAGAGCCGCTCGCCGGGCACGGATGCCGGGCGCTCCGCCACGCGCTCGTCGCCGATCACGAGGCATTCGACCTCGAGCAGCTTGAGCATGTCGAAATACATGGGAAAATTGCTGAGCCGCACGACCTCCTCGGCGATCACCACGAGATCGGGGTGCTCGTGTTCGGTGAGGTCATAGGCCTGCGTCAGATCCTTCGTGGCGCCGACGAGGGAGATTTCGGGCGTGCCGGCGATCGACAGGAGAAACCTGCCGGAGCGCAGCTTGCGCGGGTCGAGCAGCAGCACCGACAGCGATGATTTCTGGGTTGCGGTCACATGGAGCCCCTCCCGGCACTGGGCGAACGGCGCGCCGGAGCACGCAGCTTTCTGCATAAGGCCGGCGGGTTAAGAAGCCGGAAACGTGTCTTGCAAGTTTTAAGCGATTGCGCGCGATGGCGGCATCCGGCGTTAACCGCTTGTTCTTCCTTCGTGCCTAGGGTCGTCGCCGGGCCGGCTGTCGATGGCTGTCCCGCCAATGGCTGCTCTTGCGAAGGAATGACGATGGAAGCGCTCGATGTGTCAAAAACCGCCGGTTCGGAGATGTTCGCCGGGTTCGGGGTGGATCAGGCCATGCGTGCCGAACTGCGTGCGTTGCGCCCGGTGGTCGAGGAAGCCCTCAAGCCCGCGCTGCAATCCTTCTATTCCGGCCTGAGCAGCCATCCCGAACTGCGCGCCTTCTTCGAGGACGAGGCGCAGATGAATCGCGCGCGCGCCGCGCAGAACCGCCACTGGATGGAGATTTGCGAGGGCCGGCTCGACGAGGCCTATGCGGCGCGCGCCCGGCGCATCGGCCGCATCCATGCCGATATCGGGCTCAAGCCGATGGATTACGTGGGTGCCTATGCCACGATGATCGACGAGATGATCATGGGGGCCGCGCGCCGCCACGCGGCGGCCGGGCGCCGCCTGCCGGGCATCCGCATGCTCGGCGGGGCCGCGCCCACCGAGACGCTTGCCCGCTCGATCTCGGTGCTGGTGCGGGCCATGCTGGTGGATATCGCCATGTCGCTCTCGGTTTTCACGGACCAGCTGGGCGACGAGCGTGCCGAGGCGGAAACCGCGCTGGCCTTCTCGCTCGACAAGCTGGCGGATGCCCTCACGAGCCTCGCCGATGGCGACCTCACGGTGATGGTCGACCCACAGGAATTCGCCGGCAACGAGAGACTGGCGAGCGCCTTCAACCTCGCCGTCACCAACCTGAGCGACCTGATCTCCGAAACGCGGCGCACCGCCGACACGATCAACGCAAGCTCGCGCGAGGTCGCGCAGGCGGCCGACGATCTCGCCAAGCGCACCGAGCAGCAGGCGGCCAACCTCGAAGAGACCAGCGCCGCCGTGAACGCGCTCAACGACACGGTGCAGGAAACGGCGGCCTCCGCGAAGACCACCAGCGAAACGGTGGAAGCCGCCTTGAAGGATGCCGAGGCCGGCGGCCGCGTGGTGGAAGACACGCAGGCGGCCATGGGCCAGATCGAGGCCTCCGCCCGGGAGATGAGCCAGATCATCGGCGTGATCGACGAGATCGCCTTCCAGACAAACCTTCTCGCGCTCAACGCAGGGGTCGAGGCCGCGCGGGCGGGCGAGGCGGGCAAGGGCTTTGCCGTGGTGGCCTCCGAGGTGCGCACGCTCGCGCAGCGCTCCGCCGAGGCGGCGAAATCCATCAAGCAGCTGATCGGCACCAGCTCGCGCCACGTGACTGCCGGGGTCGATCTCGTGCAGAACACCTCCGAGGTTCTGACCCGCACGATCAAGGCCTTCAGCGACGTGAGCGGCCAGGTGCGCTCGATCACCGGCGCCGCGCAGAGCCAGGCCGCGAATATCGAGGAGATCAACGCCGCGATCTCCTATCTCGACCAGATGACCCAGCAGAACGCGGCCATGGTCGAAGAGACCTCCGCGGCGGGCGCCTCGCTCGCCAACGAGGCGGATGCCATGGCCAGCCAGGTGGCGGAATTCAAACTCCCGCTCTGACGCCGCGACCGGCCCGGCGCGCAGGGACACAGTGCTTCACATGGTTCAATTCACATCAAGAAGGGCGACATTGATGAACGACCAGCTTTCCTTGCCCTCGCGGTTCGACAGTGCCTCGGTTCGGGAAATCGCCGCCGCGCTGCTGCAACAGCGCAGCCAGCCCGTCACGCTCGAGGGCTCCCGCGTATCCGTGGCCGGTGCCCTGGCCATACAGGCGCTTGTCGCGGGCCAGCGCCAATGGCGGGAGGACGGGGTCGCGTTTTGCGTGGTCTCGCCCAGCGAGACCTTGCTGGAAACCTGCGCTCTCCTCGGTGTCGCCCCGGCGGAGATCGGCGTGGAAGACGTGACGGGGGAAGACGTGACGGGGGAGGCAGTTCAATGACCGTACAGATCCTTGCAATCGACGACTCGCGCACCATGCGCAACCTGCTCAATGCCACGCTCAGCTCGGCCGGGTTCGAGGTGGATCTCGCGGAGGATGGCGAGGCTGGCCTGCGCCGTTTCGACGAAACCGACCCCGATATCGTGATCACCGATATCAACATGCCGCGGCTCGATGGCTTCGGGTTCATCGAGGCGGCCCGTGGCCGGCAGAGAGACAGGGTGGTGCCGATCCTCGTGCTGACCACCGAAAGCGCCGACGAGCTCAAGGCCCGCGCCCGCGCGGCCGGGGCCTCGGGCTGGATCGTGAAACCTTTCGACGAGGAAAAGCTCCTCTGGGCGATCCAGCGTGTCTCGGGCACGGGAGCGCAGGGATGAGCGGCGCGGACGACTTTCGCGAGAGCTTCTTCGAGGAGTGCGAAGAGCTTCTCGAGGCGATGCATGACGGGTTCGATCAGCTTTCGGAAGGGGCGGACGATGTCGAGACGATGAATGCCGTCTTTCGCGCCGTGCATTCGATCAAGGGCGGTGCCGGGGCCTTCGGCTTTTCCGAGCTGGTGGCCTTCGCCCATGATTTCGAGACTGCGCTGGATCAGGTGCGTTCGGGCAAGCGCGAGGCGGATGAAGAGCTGCTCGAGCTCTTCCGCCAATGTGGCGACAACCTTTCCGACCTTGTGGCGCTGGCGCGCGATCATGGCGATACGCCTTGCGACGGCAGCGGCGCGCTGCGCGACCGGCTGACCGAGGCGATCGGCGCGGACGCGGTGGCGAAGGCGCAGGCAGAGCCGGATTTCGAACCCGTTCTTCTGGACCTCGGGATAGATGCGCCCGCGGCGGCCGCCGAGCGACACTACCTGATACGTTTCGAGGCCTCTCCCGGGCTCTTTGCAACCGGCAACGACCCCGTGGCGCTTTTCAGAACCCTCGCAAAGCTGGGAGACCTGCGGGTGACCGCCGATCTCGCGGCCGTTCCGCCCCTCGCCAGCCTCGATCCGGTGGCTTGCGCGATCTCGTGGCAATTGTCTCTGGAAACAGCTGATTCCGAGGCACAGCTGCGCGAGGTGTTCGAATTCGTCGAAGGCGACTGCGTTCTTGATCTTGCCGAGCAGGCGTCGGGCGCGGCAGCCCCCGAGGAGCCTGTCGCCCTCGATGCGCCCGCCGAGATGACCCTTCCGTCGCTCGCCTCGCTGATCTCCGATGCGGACGAGGCCGGGGCGGACTCCGGCGCGGCGGAAAGCCCGGAAGATGGCGCAGAGGTGGATGACACGGCCGGCGCCGATCCGAACCCCGCGCGAAAGGCGGCGGAGCAGGCCAAGCCTGCCGGCACGATCCGTGTTCATCTCGACAAGATCGACAAGCTCATCAACCTCGTCGGCGAGCTGGTGATCAAGGAGGCGATGCTCTCGCAATCCGTGGCCGGGCTCGCGCAGGCGAAGGACAGCGACGTGACGGTGGGGCTGGAAAGCCTCAAGCAACTCGCCGGCGAAATCCAGGAAGGGGTGATGGCGATCCGGGCACAGCCGGTCAAGCCGATGTTCCAGCGCATGGCCCGCATCGTGCGCGAGGCGGGCTCGGCCACCGGCAAGCGTGTGCGCCTCGTCACCATCGGCGAGGATACCGAGGTGGACAAGACCGTGATCGAGCGCCTGGTGGACCCGCTCACACATATGATCCGCAATGCCATCGACCACGGGCTCGAAAGCGGCGAGGCGCGTGCGGCGGCGGGCAAATCGCCCGAAGGCACGGTCACGCTGACCGCCGCACACAGGTCGGGGCGGGTGATGATCGACGTGGCGGATGATGGCGGCGGCATCAATCGCGAGAAGGTTCGCGCGCTCGCCATCGAACGGGGCTTGATTGGCGAGAGTGACACGCTGTCTTCGGCCGAAATAGACAACCTGTTGTTCCTGCCCGGTTTTTCCTCGAAGGACGAGGTTTCTGAACTGTCCGGGCGCGGGGTTGGCCTCGACGTGGTGCGCAGTGAAATCCACAATCTCGGCGGGCGCGTCTCGATCCAGTCGGACCCGGGCGAGGGCACGACCTTCTCGATCAGCCTGCCGCTGACGCTCGCGGTGCTCGAGGGCATGGTGATCCGCGTGGCTGACCAGACGATGGTGGTGCCGATCTCCGCGATCCAGGAAACGCTGCAGCCCAAGACGGCCACGATCGACGTGATCGGCGCCGGCACGCGCGTGTTGCAGAACCGCAGCGGCCTCGTGCCGATCATCGACCTCGGCGGCTTCTTCGGGTTTCGCGCGCCGCCGGATCGTCTGGACGACCAGGTGCTGCTGCTGATCGAAACATACAGCAACCAGCGCTTTGCGCTGATCGTCGACGAGATCCAGGATCAGAGGCAGGTCGTCATCAAGAGCCTCGAGACGAATTATCAGCAGGTCGGTGGGGTGGCGGCCGCGACGATCCTGGGCGATGGGCGCATCGCGCTGATCATCGATCCCGACCGGATCATTCGCGACTCCGGACCAATCGGCGCGAGCGACATGTCCTTCCAACTGGCGGTGTAATGATGAAAGACGCGATACTTGAAAACCGGAAGTCCTACTGCGAGGTCGTGGCGTTCAGGGTTTCCGACCAGGATTTCTGCTTCGACCTGACCTCCGTGCGCGAGATACGCGGCTGGACGGAGACGACGATGCTGCCGCATGCGCAGCCCTACGTGAAGGGGGTGATCAATCTTCGGGGCTCGGTCGTGCCTGTGGTGGATCTCTCGGAACGGCTGGGCCTCGGAGCCACGGAACCGGGCCCGAGAAACGTGATCATCATCACCGTGCTCGGCCAGCGCACCGTTGGCCTGCTCGCGGATGTCGTCTCCGATATTCTCACGGTCTCGGAAACGGATATTCAACCCATTCCCGACATCATCGACGACGGGGTGCGCCGGTTCATCTCGGGAGTGCTGCTCGTGGAGGGCCGGATGATCAGGAAGATGGATCTGGAGATGATCATCCCGACGGATGGGCGGAGCGCAGGCTGACATGGTCGACTTGAACCAGGTCCTGCCGGACAGTTCCGGACATGCAGTTGACGAGGCATCGTTTCGGCGACTCGCCCGGTCTCGTCCACGCGACGAGCGGAATCGTTCTGAACGAGAGCAAGCGCAATCTCGTGGTTTCCCGCCTGTCCCGGCGATTGCGTGCGCTCGACCTGCCGGATTTCGACGCTTATTGCCGCGTTCTGGAAGGGGACGGGGGCGCGGAAGAGCAACGCCTGATGACCTCGCTGCTGACTACGAACGTGACGAAATTCTTCAGGGAAATCCATCACTTCAATGCGTTGCGCGATGAGGTTCTGCCGCCGCTCCTGGCGAATGTTCGGCAGGGCGGGCGCCTGCGGATCTGGTCGGCGGGGTGCTCTACCGGGCAGGAACCCTACAGCCTTGCGGCGATCCTGCTCGACGTGATGCCCGATGCCGCAAAACGCGATGCCCGGATCCTTGCGACGGATATCGATCCGGCGAGCCTCGCCAAGGCGCGGGAAGGGACATACGCGGCGCAAGACGCGGAAGATGTGCCGCCTGGATTGCGCAAGAAAGTCTTTTCCGGCAGCGCAGGCGCGGGCGGCGGTGCTCTGCGCGTCAATGACGAGTTGCGCGAGATCGTTACCTTCGCCGAGCTCAACCTGATGCGCGACTGGCCCTTTCGCGGCCGCTTCGACGTGATCTTCTGCCGAAACGTGGTGATCTATTTCGATGCCGAAACGCAGCGCCGCCTCTGGTCGCGCTATTCGGAGGCGTTGATGCCCGGAGGGCACCTCTTCGTCGGGCATTCCGAGCGCGTGACGGGGTCGGCCAGCCAATCGCTGCAGCCGGTGGGCATCACACAATATCGACGGGGCTGAGCCCCCGTTGGCAGACGGGAAAAGGAGAGAGCCGTGAGCCTGAAGGACAGACTGAGCGTAATGGTTGTCGACGACATGTCGGTCAGCCGGGGCCTGATCATTCAGGCGCTCGAGGATATCGGCATCAAGATGATCGACTATTGCGTGGATGGCGAGAGCGCATTCAAGAAACTGGCGGGCAAGCCGGCGCATCTGGTGATCTCGGATTACAACATGCCGGGCGCGAACGGGCTGCAACTGCTCGCTGGGCTGCGTCAATATCAGGCGACGCAGCGCATCGGGTTCATCCTGATCACGGGCACCGCGAGCCAGGAGATCATAGACAAGGGCAACAAGCTCGGGATGAACAATTACCTCAAGAAGCCGTTCTCCTCTGCCGATCTGAAGGCGTGCATCGAGCGTGTCGTGGGGCCGCTTTGAAGGCCCGCGAACCGGAGATGATCGACCTCTCCGTGGTGCTGACGAACACCGCGGCCGAGCTCGAGCACCTGGCGATGAAGGCCAGCGAGATCGACGAGGCGGTGGGCGACATGCTGGTTTCCGGCGGCCAGGGCATGGCTGGACTTCCGATGGTGCTGCTGCAGGATGTCGACCTCTTGCGCCAGACAGTGGACTGCCTTCAGATCTTGATGAACAACATCGCGCGGCAAGGGGCCTGTGCCTGTGGCGTATCCTCGAGTGCGGTCGCGGAAGGCATCTATCTCGAAGCGGTTCGCAAACGGTGCCTGGGCCGCTGATCTGGCCAGTCTGAGCTTGCCGGCTTTTCGCCTGCGTGGGCGCTGCCCTCGCGGGTGGCTGCGTTCGTTGGGGATGTGAAGGGCAGGGGGCGCTGTCTTTGCTGGATGGCTTCTGCGCGATCGCTCTTGCCGGGCTGGAGTGGCGTTTCTTACGCGCTCTGCGTGTATGTGCCGGTGGTGTCCTTCTTATGCGGGAATGTGTGCGAGCATGCGCCGGCGGCGTCTTCTGTGCGCGGGAACCGGGTTATGGGGTGCCGGCTTCGGGCTGGAAAGATGTTGCGCGGCGCGGCATGGCCCGGTCGAGCGGCCTTGGCCGCCTGACGTGCCGTGACCGGGCGTGCCAGGGGCGGGTTGTGGTGAATGGCCTTGGGTCGATCACGCGGAAGGCGTCTCGTGGCGTGCCTCGTTACGGAATGACTCAAAAAGATTGCCAGGCATCGCACGGGCTTGAGGGATTGCCAGGGCCGCGGGAGGAGTTGGGCTGCGGTGTGGGCGTCTCGTTTCCCTGTCTCGTCCATGATGAGGTGACGGTGGCGCTTAAACGGTGGCGCGCAAGGCGCCACTGGTTCCCTGATATCTTCGGGGTAGACGGGCGCTTGGCACTTGATGCATCGCGGGATCCGGTGGACGCGGTTCTTGGTGTGCGATGCGTTGGATCTGGAGCGAGCGGCTTGGCATGCATCGGGTTGAAGCATCGGCTGGCGGGATGAGGCCAGGTGAGGGCGGCTCGGTGTTCGGAAGCGCGATTTTCGGGAGGCTGTGGCGGGCTGGCTCGTGCGACCGGCTCTTTCGGTAGCCGGTCGCGCGGTGTGCGAACGCCCCTCTGCCAGCGGCAGGGCGCCGAGGCGTCAGGCGCGATGCTCGGAGAGCGCGCGCCCTTGTGGCCCGGGTCAGGCGGCTGGCCGGACGCGGGCGGCGGCGGCCTCCTGCGCCTTGCCGACCCGGAACCTGGCGACCGTGTCTGTGAGCTGTTTCGCGTCCTGATCCAGCTGGTGCGATGCGGCGGTGGCCTCTTCGACCATCGCCGCGTTCTGCTGGGTGACGGTGTCGAGCTGGCCCACGCCCGCGTTGATCTGGGTGAGCCCGGCCGATTGCTCCTCGGTGCGCTGGGCGATCTGGGTGACATGGGCGGTGATGCTCTGAACCTGCTGCACGATCGCGTGCAGCTGCTCGCCCGCCTGGCGCACGAGGCTGACGCCGTGCTCGACATGGGAGGAGGAGCCGTCGATCAGGCCCTTGATCTCGAGGGCGGCCTCGGAGGAGCGATGCGCGAGCGCGCGCACCTCGGTTGCGACCACCATGAAGCCCTTGCCGGCCTCGCCTGCGCGCGCGGCCTCGACGCCGGCGTTGAGGGCGAGAAGGTTCGTCTGGAAGGCGATATCCTCGATCACGCCGATGATCTGGTGCACCTGGGTCGAGCTTTCCTCGATCGTGCTCATCGCCTCGACGGCATTGCCGACCACCTCGCCGGTCTTCTGCATCTCGGTGCTGGCTGTCTCGGCGATGCCGGCGACGGAGCGGCTGTCGCTCGCGGTGGAGGCGATGCTGCCGGTCAGTTCGTCGAGCGCGGCGGCGGTTTCCTCGAGCGTGGCGGCCTGGCTCTCGGTGCGCCGCGAGAGATCGTCGGAGGATTGGGCGATCTCGCCGGAACTGCGGCTGATGAATTCGGAGTTCTCGCGCACCTGCCGCACCGCGTTCGAGAGCATGTCGAGCGTGCGGTTGAAGTTTTCGCGCAGGGTTTCGTATTCGGCGGCGAAGGGGGTTGGCAGGCGCTGGGTGAGGTCGCCCTCGGCGAGCGCCTTGAGGCCCACCGTGAGCGCGGAGACGACGTGGCGCTGCTCCTGCTCCTTGCGCGCGATCAGCTCGGCGCGGTCGCGGGCGGTTTCGCCAGCGCGTTTCGCCTCGAGGTCGATCTCGCGGGCGACGATCAGTTTCTTGCGCTGCTCGTCGAGGGCGCGGGCGATGCGGCCGATCTCGTTGCGGGTGCCGAGATGCGGCACCTCGCTGTCGAGATCGCCATCGGCGACGCGGGCCATGGCGGAGCAGATGCTCTCGAGCGGGCGCGACAGCCAGCGGCGGAGCAGGAAGACGGCGGAGAGCAGGAAGGCGCAGAGCACGCCCGCGATCATCGCCCAGATGCGCTGGCTGGTCTCGGCGACCATGGCGAGCCTCTGCGCGTCTGTCCATTGGCTGACCACGGCGCCGACGACGGCGGCGGGCTCGCCCATCATCACCGGTGCGGCGAGGAGGTGGCCCGTGGCATCGGCCTGGCCCTCGCCGCTCTCGATGGCGGCGCGCGCGAGGCGCTCGGCCTCGCGGCGGGCGGTTTCGGGGATCTGGCCCGCGCCGCCTATCGCTTCCATGTCGGGGCGGTAGGCGATGACGGCGGTCAGGTCGCCGTTTTCCTGCTGGATCAGGATCGCCATGTCTTCGGCGAGCTTGTCGGCCTTGCCGAAGCGCAGCGCGCCGGCAGATCTTTCGGCCAGGCCGCGCGTGGCGGAGAGCGCACGCTCGGAGAGCTGCTGCTTGACGAGCGATTCCAGCATCTTGGCATATTGCAGCGCCGGGATTGTGGCGACGCAGATCGCGGTGACGAAAATGAGTGCCAAGGCCTTGAAGAACACGTTCAACCGCATGGGCAACCTCTTGAGGATGGGCGAAAGATCGAGCACCGGCCCGAAGGCCGGCGCGGGTTACATGAGGGCTTCGGCGTTGATACCGACGGTGAGCGCGCCCACCGGTTCGCCGGTTTCTGGATGCAGCAGCGGCACCGAGATCTGGCCCTGGTAGCTCTGGGTGGATTCATCGAACTCCACATCGCTGAGATGCACGGCGCCCGGGCCCATCGGGTATGTCATGGTGAACTTCTCCTCGTCGCCCTGCCACATGTCGGAGGTGACATCGGAGGCGGCCACGTTGAGGCCATGGGCATCCATCGTGAAGGCCTCGGTGATGACCCCGCCCGAGGCGGAGACGCGCGCGCGCAGGAAATCGGCGGCGGGATTCGTGAGGACCGGGCCGATCACCGGGCTGTCGGCATCGCCGACCTGCGCGCGCCAGGCCTGATCCATCGCATCGATCTCGGATTGCGAGAGGCTGCCATGGGCCGCGTTCTGCGCCATCACGGCCTCGACAAGCACCGGATCGTTCATCCAGGTGGAAATCTCCTCCTGAAGGTATTTCGAGAGCGCCGGGGTGAATTCATCCGCCGTGGCGGGGAGCGTTTGCGCGGCCAGTGCGACAAGGCCGAGAGACGCCAGGATCTTATGCATGTTCTGCCTCCATTCATGTATCGGAATGACGGCAGGATTAGTCGCGTAGGGCTGAGAAGAGGTTAAGAGAGCCTTCCCCGCAGCGTTCGATGCGGGGTTTTCTCTTTAGGATTTTAACGGCACGGGGGGCCCCGCTCAGGTGACGGCGGCGCGCTGGCGGTATTCGGGGCTGTCCCAGAGGCGGTGTTCCATCACCCCGCGGAGCACCTCCACGGCGCGGCTCACGTCGTCTGCATCTATATAGAGGGGCGCGAAGCCGAAGCGCATGATGTCGGGGGCGCGGAAATCGCCGATCACGCCGCGGGCGATGAGCGCCTGCATGGCCGCGTAGCCATGCTCGAAGGCGAAGGAGACCTGGCTGCCGCGCTGGGCGGCGTCTCGGGGGCTGACGAGCCTGAGCTCGGGGCAGGCGGCCTCGACCTGCGAGATGAACTGCTCGCAAAGCGCCACGGAGGCCCGGCGCAGCGCGGCCATGTCGACCTCGTCCCAAAGCTCGAGCGCGGCCTCGAGCGCGCCGAGTTGCAGGACCGGGGGCGTGCCCACGCGCATCCGGGCCACATCGGGGGCGGGGCGGTAGCCCTGTTCGAAGGCGAAAGGCGCGTCATGCCCGAGCCAGCCGGAGAGCGCGGGCTCAACCGTGGCGGCGAGATCGGGGCGCACGTAGATGAAGGCGGGCGCGCCGGGGCCGCCGTTGAGATACTTGTAGGTGCAGCCCACGGCGAATTCGCAGCCCGAGCCGGAGAGGTCGAGCTCGAGCGCGCCAGCGCTGTGGGCGAGATCCCAGATCATCACCGCGCCGGCCTCGTGCGCTTTGGCGGTGATCTGGCGCATGGGGTGGCGCCGACCGGTGCGGTAATCGACCTCGGTGAGCATCACGGCGGCCACCTCCGGCCCGATGGCGGATTCCACGGCCTCGGGCGCCACGACGCGCAGCTCGTAGCCCTTGTCCTTCAGCGCGATGAGGCCTTCGGCCATGTAGAGATCGGTGGGGAAATTGCCGCTGTCGGAGAGGATGACGCGGCGGTCGGGGCGCATGGGGAGTGCGGCCGAGAGCGCCTGGAAGACCTTGATGGAGAGCGTGTCGCCCATCACCACGGAGCCCTCGGGCGCGCCGATGAGCCGGGCCACTTGGTTGCCCACGCGGGCGGGCTGGGCCATCCAGCCGCGGCTGTTCCATGCGCGGATGAGCTCGCCGCGCCATTCCTCGGCCACGACCTGCGCCACGCGGGCGTGCACGGCGCGGGGCAGGGGGCCCAGCGAATTGCCGTCGAGGTAGATCACGCCCTCGGGCAGGTCGAAGAGCGCCTTGCGGGGCAGGGTCATCGCAGCACCTCGGCGACCAGCGGCGAGGCGGGCTCGGCCAGCGCCTCGATCACGCTGAAATGGTTGTGGCCGGGGTCGTAGACGGCGTGCACATCGGCGCCCTTCAGGCCCCAGACCTCCTCAATCAGCCGGGTCTGGCGGAGGAATTCGGGGCGCTCCTGCGCGCCCACCCAGGCTGTGAAGGGCACGTTGAGGGGCGTCTGAAGCGCGGGGCTTTCGGCCTCGGCCTCGGCGGCATCGAGCCGCAAATCGGCGTTCATCTTCGCTTCCATGAGGGGTGCCAGCTGGTGCAGGCCGGAGATGGAAGTGACGCGGGCGAGGCGCGCGGCCACGGGTTCGGGCAGAACGCCCGCGCACATCATGCGCGACACCAGATGCCCGCCCGCCGAATGGCCCATGAGCCGGATCGGGCCGGGCACCTCTTCGGCGGCCTTTTCCACCGCGCGGGCCACGCAGGCGGTGATTTCGTGGATGCGCGCGGAGGGCGCGAGCGGGTAGCTGGGCATGGCCACCGACCAGCCCTCGGCGAGGCAGCCCGCGGCCAGATGCGACCAGTAGGACTTGTCGAGCCGCACCCAGTAGCCGCCATGCACGAAGGTGACGAGCCCGGCGCTTGCGCCCTCGGGGCGGAAGATGTCGAGCTTTTCGCGCGGGCCGGGGCCGTAGCTCACATTCTCATCCAGAAGCCTCTTGGCCTGCCAGCCCTGCCGGAAGGCCTCTGCCGCCGCCGCCCAGCGCGCGGGAAGCTCGCCCGCGCCCGGCACGTAGCCCATGTTGTCGAACGCATCCGTCCAGTCGATCATCGCGCCTCTCCTTTTTCGCGCAGGTTATCCGGGCACCTATATATTTCAAGCTTAAAATTTTATGCTTGAAACAAATCCCGCCTGTTCCTATCCTGCACCCAAACGCTGCAAGGAAACAGGGGAGGAAGCACGATGCGTGTGGCATGTTTGGGCGGTGGGCCCGCCGGGCTTTACTTCGCGATCTCCCTCAAGCTGCGCCAGCCCGATGCCGAGGTTACGGTGATCGAGCGGAACCGGCCCGACGACACCTTTGGCTGGGGCGTGGTGCTCTCTGACGAGACGCTCGACAACCTGCATGAGAACGACCCGAAGAGCGCCGAGGCGATCCGCGCGCATTTCGCCTATTGGGACGATATCGCGGTGCATTACCGGGGGCAGAAGCAGCTCTCCACCGGGCACGGGTTCTGCGGGATCGGGCGCAAGCGGCTTCTGCTGCTCTTGCAAGAGCGCGCGCGGGAGCTGGGCGTCGAGCTGCGCTTCGAGACGGAGGTGGAGAGCGCGGCCACCTATGCCAAGGAATATGACCTCGTGGTGGCCTCCGACGGGCTCAACTCGCGCACGCGCACCGAGTTCGCGGAAACCTTCAAGCCCGATATCGACATGCGCGCCTGCAAGTTCGTCTGGCTCGGGACGCATCAGAAATTCGACGATGCCTTCACCTTCATCTTCGAGGAAACCGAGAAGGGCTGGCTCTGGGTGCATGCCTACCAGTTCGATGACGACACCGCGACCTTCATCGTGGAGACCGACGAGGAGACCTTTGAGGCCTACGGCTTCGGCGAGATGAGCCAGGAGGAGAGCATCGCCACCTGCGAGGAGATCTTCGCCGACTACCTCGACGGTCACAAGCTGATGACCAACGCGAGCCACATTCGCGGCTCGGCATGGATCAACTTTCCGCGCGTGCTCTGCGAGACGTGGCATCACGAGAATATCGTGCTGATGGGCGATGCTTCGGCCACGGCGCATTTCTCCATCGGGTCGGGCACCAAGCTGGCGCTGGAAAGCGCCATTGCGCTTGCGGATTACGTGACGGACAAGCCCTCGCTCGAGGCGGCCTTCGAGGCCTACCAGGAGGAGCGGCGGCTCGAGGTGCTGCGCCTGCAATCGGCGGCGCGCAACTCGCTCGAGTGGTTCGAGGAGGTGGGCCGCTACCTGCATCTCGACCCGGTGCAGTTCAACTATTCGCTGCTCACCCGCTCGCAGCGGATCAGCCACGAGAACCTGCGCCTGCGCGACCCGAAGTGGCTGGAGGGCGCCGAGCGGTGGTTTCAGCGGCAGGCGGGGGGGCCGGAAGAGCCGGTGCGCGCGCCGATGTTCGCGCCGTTCCGGTTGCGGGAGATGGCGCTCGAGAACCGCATCGTCGTCTCGCCCATGGCGCAATACAAGGCGGTGGATGGCTGCCCGACCGACTGGCACCTCGTGCATCTGGGCGAGCGGGCCAAGGGGGGCGCGGGGCTGGTTTATACCGAGATGACCTGCGTGAGCCCGGAGGGCCGCATCACCCCCGGCTGCCCGGGGCTCTACGCGCCGGAGCACGAGGCGAAGTGGCGGCAGATCGTGGCGTTCGTGCATGCGGAGACGCCGGCGAAGATCTGCTGCCAGATCGGCCATTCGGGGCGCAAGGGCTCGACGCAGCTGGGCTGGGAGGAGATGGACGCGGCGCTGGAGAGTGGCGGCTGGGAGGTGGTTTCGGCCTCGCCCATCCCGTGGTCTGAGCGCAACCCGGTGCCGCGCGAGATCAGCCGGGCGGAGATGGACGAGGTTAAGGCGCAATTCGTGGCCTCGGTGGAGATGGCAGAGCGCGCGGGTTTCGACATGATCGAACTGCACGCGGCGCATGGCTACCTGATTTCCTCCTTCCTCTCGCCCCTCTCGAATGTCCGGACGGATGCGTATGGCGGCAGCCTCGAGAACCGGCTGCGCTACCCGCTCGAGGTATTCGCGGCGATGCGCGCGGCATGGCCCGAGGGCAAGCCCATGGCCGTGCGGATCTCGGCCAATGACTGGGTTGGCGAGAAGGGCGTGACGCCCGAGGAGGCGGTGGAGATCGCCCGCGCCTTCAGCGCGGCGGGGGCGAATATCATCGACGTCTCGGCGGGCCAGACCTCGACCGAGGCGCGGCCTGTCTATGGCCGCATGTTCCAGACGCCGTTTTCGGACCGGATCCGCAACGAGGCGGGGCTGGCGACGATGGCGGTGGGCAATATCTACGAGGCCGACCATGCCAACTCGATCCTGATGGCGGGGCGGGCCGACCTCGTGTGCCTTGCCCGCCCGCATCTGGCCGACCCCTACTGGACGCTCCACGCAGGCGCTGCCATCGGCGACCGGCACGCGACATGGCCCTTGCCCTATCTGGCGGGCCGCGACCAGCTCTGGCGACTTTCGGACCGGGACGCGGAGGCGATCCGGGCATGAGCCTCGCAGCCAAGCATATGGTCGTCACTGGCGGCGGCGGCGGGGTGGGGGCCGAGATCGCGCGGCTCTTCGCGGGTGAGGGCGCAAAGGTGACGGTGCTGGGCCGCAGCCATGCGCCGCTCAAGGCCGTGGCCGATGAGACCGGCGCGCTGGCGCTCACCGCCGATGTGACCGACCGCGCGAGCCTCGCGCAGGCGCTCCGGCAGGCGCGCGAGGCGCAGGGGCCGGTGGATATTGCCATCGCCAATGCGGGCTCGGCGCCCTCGGCGCCCTTCCGCAAGCTCACGCCCGAGGCGTTTTCCGACGCGCTTGCGGTGAATCTCGAGGGGGTCTTCCACCTCTGGCAGGAGACGCATGAGGAGATGAAGGCGGCGGGCTGGGGGCGGCTCATTGCCGTGGCCTCGACCGCCGGGCTCAAGGGCTACCCCTATGTGGCGCAGTATTGCGCGGCCAAGCATGGCGTGGTGGGGCTGACCCGGGCGCTCGCGGCCGAGCTGGCCACGAGCGGCATCACCGTGAACGCCATCTGCCCCGGTTTCATCGACACGCCGCTGCTCGAGGGCTCGATCAGGGCCATCACCGAGAAGACCGGCAAGAGCGAGGCCGAGGCGCGCGCGCAGCTTTACGCGGGCAACCCGCAGCGGCGCTTCGTGGAGGTGTCGGAAGTGGCGGGCGCGGCGCTCTGGCTCTGCTCGGCCTCGGCGGGGGCGGTCAACGGCCATGCGCTGGCGCTGTCGGGAGGAGAGATATGAGCGGCGAGAAACCCCGGCAGGCCGAGGGGGCGGTGCCCTCGAAGGAGAGCCTGCGCCTCTGGCTGAGGCTTCTGAAGGTGCAGCGCCACGTGGAGGCCGACCTGCGCGAAAGGCTCCGGCGCGAGTTCAACTCGACGCTGCCGCGCTTCGACGTGATGTCGGCGCTGCATCGGTATCGCGACGGTATGAAGATGAGCGAGCTCTCGCGGGTGCTGATGGTGTCGAACGGCAACGTGACCGGCATCGTCGACCGGCTGGCGGAGGACGGGCTCGCGCTGCGCGTGCCGGTGCCGGGCGACAGGCGCGCGGCGATGGTGCGGCTTACCAAGCGCGGCGTGGAAGAGTTCGAGCGGCAGGCGAAGGCACATGAGGCTTGGGTGCATGCGGCGCTGGGGCGGCTCGGGCCGGAAGACAGCGCGCGCATGACGGCCCTGCTGGAACGTGCGCTTGACGAGGGAGAGACAGATGCGACATGACGTGACCCATTTTCAATGCACCATCGAGGATGGCATCGCCCGCGTGGCGCTCGACCGGCCCGAGCGGAAGAACCCGCTGACCTTCGACAGCTACGCCGAGCTGCGCGACTGGTTTCGCGAGTTGCATTACTCGGATGACGTGAAGGCGGTGGTCTTTGCCTCGACGGGCGGCAATTTCAGCTCGGGCGGCGATGTGCACGAGATCATCGGGCCGCTCACGAAGATGTCTATGAAGGAGCTGATGCGCTTTACCCGGATGACCGGCGACCTCGTGAAGGCGATGGTGAATTGCGGCAAGCCGATCATTGCCGCCGTCGATGGTGTCTGCGCCGGGGCGGGGGCGATCATCGCCATGGCCTCCGACCTGCGGATCGCGACGCCGGAGGCGAAGACGGCCTTTCTCTTCACCCGCGTGGGGCTTGCGGGCTGCGACATGGGCGCCTGCGCGATCCTGCCGCGCATCATCGGGCAGGGGCGCGCGGCGGAGCTGCTCTACACGGGCCGCGCGATGAGCGCCGAGGAGGGGCATGCCTGGGGCTTCTACAACCGCGTCGTGGGCGCGCAGGATCTGGAGGCGGAAGCGATGGAGATGGCCCGGCGCATCGCCGACGGCCCCAATTTCGCGCATATGATGACCAAGACGATGCTGGCGCAGGAATGGGCCATGTCGATCGAGCAGGCGATCGAGGCCGAGGCGCAGGCGCAGGCGATCTGCATGCAGACCGCCGATTTCACCCGCGCCTACGAGGCCTTCGCCGCCAAGCAGAAGCCGGTTTTCGAGGGGGATTGATGGCCGACAGGAGCTTTCTCGACTGGCCCTTCCTGGAGCCGCGCCACAAGGCGCATGCGGAAGCGCTCGACGCATGGTGCGGGACGCTGGACGTCGACCATGCGGATACCGACGCCGCCTGCCGCAAGCTGGTGGCCGATCTGGGCGCGGGCGGCTGGCTTGCCCCCACCGCCAGCGTGGATGGCGCGGCCCTCGACGTGCGCACCCTCGCGCTCAGCCGCGAGACGCTGGCGCGCCATGACGGGCTTGCGGATTTCGCCTTTGCCATGCAGGGCCTCGGCACAGGAGCCCTCTCTCTATTCGGAACGGAAGCGCAAAGACAGGCGTGGCTGCCACTCACGACGACAGGCAGGGCGATTTCCGCCTTCGCCCTGACAGAGCCGCAATCGGGCTCCGATGTCGCCAATTCCACCATGACCGCCACGAAAGACGGGGATCATTACATCCTCTCGGGCGAGAAGACGTGGATTTCCAACGGTGGCATCGCCGATCTCTACACTGTCTTCGCGCGGACGGGTGAAGCGCCGGGAGCCAAGGGGCTCTCGGCCTTCATCGTCACCCCCGACATGGCCGGATTCGAGGTGGCGGAACGGCTGCACGTGATCGCGCCGCACCCGCTTGCGCGGCTGCGCTTCAACGAGGTGCGGGTGCCCGCGGAGAACATGATCGGGCAGCCCGGGCAGGGCTGTCGCATCGCCATGTCGGGGCTCGATGTCTTCCGCACCACGGTGGCGGCGGCCGCGCTGGGCTTCGCCCGCCGCGCGCTCGACGAGGCGCTCATCCGCGTGCGCGACCGCCACGTGCAGGGCGCGCCGCTGGCCGATCTGCAGATGGTGCAGGGCCATATCGCCGACATGGCGCTCGACGTGGATGCCTCGGCGCTGCTCGTCTACCGCGCTGCATGGGCCAAGGACATGGGCGCGCCGCGCGTCACCCGCGAGGCGGCGATGGCCAAGCTTTACGCCACCGAACAGGCGCAGAAGGTGATCGACAGCGCGGTGCAGCT
>JAVKDQ010000041.1:0-25451 GCA_040222155.1 Roseovarius sp. | reverse complement strand
CGCCATCGACGGGGCGCCCCCCGGCACGTCGATACGTCACCGCCAGCGCATCGCTCGGATCTTTCAAGGTAATTGAGAGATAAAGCGCTCCTGAACACCCGTCGGCTCGACGCACCGCGGCCCGTCGATGGCGCGGCTCAGCACCAAGATCAAGAATGACTGCTCAAGGCCGTTAACCCCAATACCTCTGCGCCCTAGCCCTTCCCATGCTGCCTTGAGAGCTGCACCGCGAGGATGCCGCCCATCACCACCAGCACCCCCAGCACATCCCACGGGCCGAGCCGTTCGCTGAGCACGACCGCCGCGATGGCCACGCCAAGAAACGGGTTGAGGAAGTGGAAGGTGGCGGCCTTGGTGGCCCCGATGCGGTTGACCAGCATGAACCACACGAGCGTCGCCGCGAGACCCGGGATCAAGGTGGTATAGATGAAAGCCACCACAAGCTGCCATGACCACGTGATCTCGATGGTCTCCGTTGCCGCACCCACAACGCCGAGAATCGCGCTGCCAACCAGCATCTGCAGGCCCACGATCATCAGGAAGTTGCCGCCAGAGGTGGCGCCGCGCACCGAGAGCGTGGCTGCCGTGAGCGCGATCACTCCGGCCACGCAAAGTGCCACGCCGTAGAGGTCGGCCCCGCCCTGCAACCGTGTGCCCATGATGATCGCCACGCCCGCAACACCCGCCGCGAGGCCGAGCGTCCCCAGCGCGCCGATCCGCTCGCCGAAGATCGCCCAGCTGGCGAGCCCCACGAGCAGAGGCATGGTGGAGGCGATGATCGCGGCGAGCGAAGCTTCCACCGTCTGCATCGCCACGAAATTGAGACCGAGATAAAGCGCGTTCTGGCAGAGGCCGAAGATGATGGTGGCGCGCCATTGCACCGGCGTGAGCCGCCATGTCTGGCCCAGCATCCGCGCGATCAGCACGCCGATCAGCCCGGAGATCAGAAAGCGCAGCGCCAGAGCGGAAACCGGCGGTGCCGCCGCCACGATCACCCTCGCCGAGGTGAAGGCGCTCGACCACATGAAGGCGAAGGCGAGCCCCATGACGATGGCGCGAAGATCCATCCCGCATGTCCTTTCCGATGCGGCGGCCGGAAACGAGAAAGGGCCGCCCGTTGCGGGGCGACCCTTTCCGAAACTCAGGGCGAAGGCAAGGTCAGTCGTTAACGCTGTCCTTGAGGGCCTTCGCGATGGTCATCTTAACCACCTTGTCGGCCGGCTTCTGAATCTGTTCGCCGGTGGCGGGGTTGCGCACCATGCGCGCCGGGCGCTCACGGCAGTAGATCTTGCCCACGCCGGGCAGGGTCACGGCACCGCCGCCGGCCACTTCGCGGGTGATCACGTTCACCACGGCATCGAGTGCGGCGCTCGCGGTTTTCTTGTCGCCGCCCATTTCCTCGGCCAAGGCTGCGACGAGCTGTGTTTTCGTCATCGGTTTTGCCATTTTGATGGTCTCCTTCTACTGCCCGTTCCTATGGGCCTCGTGGGGCGATTTAACTGTATCTTGAGGGCGAACACAACGAATAGTGTAGCAAAAGAAGGGATTTTGCCGCATTTTGGGGGTGTTTTTCGGCCCTGCTGCCCTCAGAGAAAGGCCGTTTCGTCGAAACTGCGCAATTTCCGGCTATGGATACGTTCGAGCGGCATGTCGCGCAAGGTCTCCATCGCGCGGATTCCGATCATCAGGTGGCGGGCAACCTGCGTCTGGTAGAAGGCGCTGGCCATGCCGGGCAGCTTCAATTCGCCATGCAGCGGCTTGTCGGAGACGCAGAGCAGCGTGCCGTAGGGCACCCGGAATCGGAACCCGTTGGCGGCAATGGTGGCGCTTTCCATGTCGAGCGCGATGGCGCGGGATTGCGAGAGGCGCTGCACTGGGCCCGACTGGTCGCGCAGTTCCCAGTTGCGGTTGTCGAAGCTCGCCACGGTGCCGGTGCGCATGATGCGCTTGAGGTCGTAGCCTTTGAGCTGTGTCTCTGCCGCCACTGCCTCTTCGAGCGCGATCTGGATCTCCGCCAGCGCCGGGATCGGCACCCAGGCGGGCAGGTCTGCATCGAGCACGCCATCCTCGCGTAAGTAGGCATGGGCCAGCACGAAATCGCCCAGCGTCTGCGTGTTCCTCAGCCCCGCGCAATGGCCCACCATCACCCAGGCATGGGGCCGCAGCACGGCGATATGGTCTGTCGCGGTCTTCGCGTTGGAGGGGCCCACGCCAATATTCACCAGAGTGATGCCCGCCTGTTTCGCGCGCTTGAGGTGATAGGTGGGCATCTGCGGCAGCTTGTCGAGCACCGGAAGCGGCTGCGCGGGATCGGTGATCTCCTCGCCTCCGGGGCCCACGAGGCTCACGTAGCCGCTCTCGGGGTCGGCCAGCACACGCCGCGCGAAGGCTTCGAATTCGGTCACGTAGAACTGGTAGTTGGTGAAGAGCACGTGGTTTTGGAAGTGCTCGGGCTCGGTTGCCGTGTAATGCGCAAGGCGCGCCAGCGAGTAATCCACCCGTTGCGCGGTGAAGGGCGCCAACGGGTTGGGCTCGCCCGGTGCCGGCACATGGGTGCCGTTCACGATATCGTCGTTGGTGGTCGAAAGATCGGGCACGTCGAAGAGGTCGCGCAAAGTGAAATCCGCCGCGCCTTCATGCGGCACGGTGAGCCCGGGCCGGCTTGCCACGGCAAAATGCACCGGCATCGGCGTGGTCGATTGGCCGATGGTGACAGGCACGCCGTGGTTCTCCATCACCAGCCCGATCTGCTGGGTCAGATAGTTGCGGAAGAGCCGGGGCCGCGTCACCGTGGTGGCGTAGATGCCCGGCTCGGCCACATGGCCGAAGCTCAGGCGGCTGTCGACCTTGGCGAAGCTCGTGGTGGCGATGCGGATCTCGGGGTAGAAGGCGCGCAGCCGGGTCTCCGGCAAGTGGCCGCGCAGCGCCGCCTCGAACCGCTCGCAGAGAAATGCCACTGCCCCGTCATAGAGCGCGATCAGCCGCTCCACTGCCTCCTCCGCATCGCTGAATGCCTGCGGCGCGGGCAGATCGGGTGTTTGCACCCCGCCTGACGGGTCTTTCGGGCTCATTGCGGCTTGTACCTGTGACATTCACGTTTTTCCGAGGCACGTTGACACGCGACAGCCCGCTTCGCAACCTCACCCGGCGGCTTCGGGGAAAGGGCGTGACATGGATTTGGAAACGGTCAGCGCGGCGGATTTCGGCGCATCGCTCCGGGGGCTGGGCCTCAACCTTCTGGTGCGCGATGTGGAGGCGCAGGTGCGGTTCCTGTGCGAAACCTTCGGAATGGAGGCGCACCGGGTCAGCCGCGATTTCGCAATTCTCGTCTACAAGGGGCAGGTCTTTCAGCTTCATGGCGACCAGACCTACAGCGCGAACCCGCTGCTTGGGCTGCTGCCCGAGGCGGGCGCGCGTGGCGCGGGGCTGGAGATCCGGCTCTATGAAACCGACCCCGACGAGGCCGCGCGCCGGGCCGAGGCGATGGGCGCCCATATCCTGCAGGCGCCGTCAGACAAGCCGCACGGATTGCGCGAGGCCTATATCCTCTGTGCCGATGGCTATGCGTGGGTGCCCTCGCGCCCGCTTGAGGCCAGCGCGCCAGGCGGCTAGACAGTCAGCATGGCAAACACGCTTCTTTCCTTCGGGCACGGCTATTCGGCGCAGGCCCTTGCACGGCGCCTGCTGCCAAAGGACTGGACGATCTATGGCACCACCCGCAGGCCCGACAAGGCGCAAGCGCTTGAGGCAGAGGGGATCCGCGCGGTGCTCTGGCCGGGCGGAGACTTGTCGCAGGCGCTCTCCGAGGCCACGCATATCCTCGTGTCCGCCGGCCCGACGGAGGCGGGCGACCCGGTGTTGGAGCAGTGCCGCGACGAGATCGCGCGCATCGCCCCGCGGCTCGAATGGGCTGGCTACCTCTCCACCACCGGCGTCTATGGCGACCATGAGGGTGGTTGGGTGGATGAACGCACGCCGCTCGCGCCCTCTACGCGGCGCGGCCGTTTGCGCATGGAGGCCGAGGCCGAATGGCAGGCCATCCCGGGCCTGCCGCTTCACATCTTCCGCCTCGCGGGCATCTACGGCCCCGGGCGCGGCCCCTTCGAGAAGGTGCGAAGCGGAACCGCGCGGCGGATCGTGAAGGAGGGGCAGGTCTTCAGCCGCATTCACGTGGAGGACATCGCCCAGGCCCTTGAGGCCTCGATGGAGCGGCCCGATCCCGGCGCGATCTACAACCTCTGCGATAACGACCCAGCCCCGCCGCAAGACGTGATCGGCTACGCCGCCGAGCTCCTCGGCCTGCCGCTGCCACCGGAAGTGTCCTTCGACGAGGCCGAGATGAGCCCGATGGCGCGCAGCTTCTATGCCGAATCGAAGCGGGTGGATAACAGGCGGATGCGGGAGGAACTGGGCGTCGACCTCATCTATCCCGATTACCGCAGCGGGCTAAAGGCACTGCTTGAGGAAACCGGAGGCGCCTGAGCTCGGCCGGGCGTCAGGCGCGGCCTGCCTCGGCCGAAAGCGTAAGCGCACTGATGCCCAGGCGTTTCAGAGCTGTTTCCCATTTGAGCGCATCGGCGGTGCGAAACACCAGCTCCGGGTCGGCTTCGCAGGTGAGCCAGCCATTCTGGCCGATCTCGTCTTCCAGCTGCCCCGGCCCCCAGCCAGCATAGCCGAGCGCGATGATCGCATGTTCCGGGCCGCGTCCCTGTGCCAGCTCCTCTAAGATGTCGAGCGTGGCCGTCATCGCGAAGTCGGGCGAGACATCCATGGTGGAGATATCCGAGTAATACTTGCGGTCATGCAGCACGAAGCCGCGCCCGTGCTCCACCGGCCCGCCGAAATGCACCGGCAGGTCGCGCGCCTCGGGGCGTTTCTCGATATCGAGTTGCTCGAGCAGGTTGGAAAGCCTGAGGTCGGTTGTGGGCTTGTTGATCACGATGCCCATGGCGCCATCCTCCGAATAGGCGGAGATGAACACGACCGAATAGGCGAAACGCGGATCTCCCATATCCGGCATGGCGATCAGCAGCTTGCCGTGAAGATCCATTTCCCGCACAGGGCACTCCTTGGGCGTCATTGGTCTAGAATGGGGTCTCGCTGCCCCGGGTGCAAGCTTCCGATGCCGCCTGTCTCGCCGGAATGTGAGTTGGCATTTCAGCCCGGATCACGCATGTGGGGAGAATGAAAAGATGTTTTGCCCCTCTTTGCGGCGCTCTCGTGGCGCTTCTTCTGGCCCTCGCTGCGGCGCCTGCGGCGCGTGCCGCGAGCGATCTGGTGGCCGTGCGCGTGCTCGAAGGCTGGCGCGGGGCCGATGGTGCACATATGGCCGCGCTCGAGCTGCGCCTCAAGCCGGGCTGGAAAACCTATTGGCGCGCGCCAGGCGATGCGGGCATTCCGCCGAGCTTCGATTGGCGCCGCTCGCGCAACGTGGCAGCCATTGATGTTCTCTGGCCCGCCCCCAGTGTCAGCGTGAAGAGCGGCGTGCGCACCATCGGTTATGCCGATGTGCTTGTTCTGCCCTTGAGCGTGGCCCCCGCGCGGGCCGGAGCAGATGTGACCCTGGCGGGCAGCATGGATATCGGGGTGTGCAGCGATGTCTGCGTGCCGGTGACGTTGCATTTCTCCTCCGATCTGCCGCAAGCCGCCTCCAAACGCGACCCGCGCATCGCCGCCGCGCTGGCCTCGCGTCCGCTCACTGCCGCAGAGGCCGGGGTGGGCCGGGTCGCGTGCCGGCTCTCGCCCATCGACGGCGGGCTGGCCCTGCGCGCCGAGATCGACATGCCTCCTGCCGGCGGGCGCGAGCTGGCGCTGGTGGAGGTGGACGACCCGCAAATCTGGGTGGCGCAGCCGAAAACCGCGCGCGAAGGCGGGCGGTTGGTGGCTGAAACCAGCCTCTACCATGTCGAAGGCCGCTCCTTCCTGCTCAATCGCTCCGGCATCCGGATCACCGTGCTGGGGCAATCCCGGGCAGTGGATATTCAGGGCTGCACGGCGGGCTGACGCCGGCGCAGACCGCGAAGGATCGCCGCCGCGACGGCCACGAGCACGATCATCACGAACGCACCCGCTAGGTAGATCGCCAGTGCCGAGGCCATGGGCGAGAGCGCGCCCAGCTTTTGCGCCACGGGCTGCAAGGAGGCGGGCAATGCGCCGGTGACGGCGGTGACGCCGAGCGTCGCGCCCAGCCAAGCGACGAGCGCCAGCAGCACGGACCCTACCGCCCGGCGCATCCCGCGCGCCCGACGCGGCGCCGCGAGCGCCCGGCGCAGGGCGGTGCTGTGCCGCCCCAGATCGTGCTGGATGGCGATGAGCGCCGGCACGAGGATCAGCACCAGAACCATCCCGAAGCCCAGCCCGTAAACCAGCGTGATCACCGTCGGCTTGAGAAACTGCGCCTGCTGCGAGCGCTCGAAGAGCAGTGGCAGGAGCCCCAGCACCGTGGTGGCCGTGGTCAGCATCACCGGGCGCAGCCTGTCGGCCGTGCCGTCGATGATCGAGGGAATCACGCCCCGCTCGCCTGCGTGCTCGTCGATCGTGGTCACCAGAACGATCGAGTCGTTGATGATGATGCCGGTCATGCCCAGCAGCCCCACCACCGTGAACATCGAGAGCGGCACATCCCAGGCATAATGGCCATAGATCGTGCCGACGAGGCCAAAGGGGATGATCGCCATCACCACCAGCGGGCGTGACCAGCTTGCGAAGACCCATGCCAGCACGAGGTAGATGCCGGCAAGGGTGAGCACCGCGCCGGTGCGCGCATCGTTGAGGAAGTCATCTTCCTGCTCCGAGAGCCCGGAGAGCCGGTATTCCACCTGATGCTGCGCGGCGATCTCGGGCAGGATCTCCTCTTCAAGCGCCTGCATCACCTCCGCCGCGCGCGCCGGATCGTCTTCGGAGATGTCGCCGGTGACGTTGATGAGCCGGATGCCGTTCTCGCGCCTGACGGTCGAGAAGCCCGTGCGCCGCTCGACGCTCACGATATCCGCGAGCGGCATGTAGGCGCCCCCGGGCGTGCGCATCTGCATGCTCTGCAGGAAGTCGGCCTGCAACTCGCCCTCCGGCAGTTCCACCCGCACCTCGGCGCTGCGCGGGCCTTCGGGGTAGGTGGCGGCCTCGATGCCGGTGAGCCGGTGGCGCAGCACGCGCCCCAAGGCCTCGGTGGTGAAGCCCAGGGCCTGCCCCTGCGGCGTGAGTTCGAGGATGTATTCCTCCTTGTCATAGGCGAGGTTGTCTTCAACGCCCGACACTTCCGGGAAACGCGCCAGCGCGGTCTTGAGCGCCTGCGAGGCATCCTTGAGCGTTTCCGCCGTGGCGCCGAAAAATTCCACGTCGAGCGCATCGCCGCCGGGGCCGGAGCGCCAGCCCCGGAAGCTTACCGCCTCGGCCATCGGGTGCATTTCCACACGCGATTGCAGGTCGGCCACGAGCTCGAAGCTGGAATAGGGGCGCAGATCGGCGTCGATCAGCTCGATGGAGATGCCGCCAAGCTGGTCGGGCTCCTTGGCATCGGCGCCGGCGAGGCCGCCGCCGGTATTGCCGCCCACCTCGGCCATCACGAAGGCCAGCGGGTTGCGCCCGTAGCGCTCCTCGTATTCTGCCCCAAGCTCCTCCACCGCGCGCTGCATCTCCCGCATCATCTCGAGTGAGTCCGCCCGCGTGGCCCCTGGCGCCATCATGAAATTGCCCGAGACGCTGCCCTGCTCGGGCGCGTTGAAGAACCGCCAGGTGACATCGCCCTTGATGAAAAGCGCAGACTGGCTCGCGAGCGCCACGAAGATCGCCGCGCAGACCGGGTAGCGCAGCCGGATCACCATGCCGATGAAGGGCTTGAAGAGCCGCTCGCGCACCCATGTGAAACCGCGGTTCACCTGCCGGCTGGGCCAGTCATACCAATGCTCCTTGGCAGAGTGGGCCAGCGAATGGGCCATGTGGTTGGGCAGGATCAGGAAGCACTCGATGAGCGAGGCGAGCAGCACCACGATCACCGTGAAGGGAATATCGATGATCAGGTCGCCGAAGCGCCCGCCGATGGCGACGAGGCCAAAGAAGGCGATGATGGTGGTAAGCGTGGCCGAGAAGACCGGAAGCGCCATGCGTTGCGCCGCCCGTTCGGCGGCCTCCGCCGGGCTTTCGCCCAGTTTGCGCAGGCGGGCGTCGGCATGCTCGCCCACCACGATCGCATCGTCCACCACGATGCCGAGCGTGATGATCAGCGCGAAGAGCGAGATCATGTTGAGCGTGAGCCCGCCCACATACATCATCGCCACCGCCGCCAGCAGCGAAACGGGGATGCCCGCCGCCACCCAGAAGGCGGTGCGGGCATTGAGGAAGAGAAAGAGCAGCGTCACCACCAGCGCGAGCCCGGTGAGCCCGTTCTCGAGCAGCATCGAGAGGCGGTCGGAGATATACTCGGAGCGGGTGCGGATGAGGTCGAGCGTGACGCCCTCCGGCAGCGTGCCCTCGAGCCGCTCGGCCACCTCCTCCACCGTTTCCTGAATGGCGATGGCGTCGCCCCGGGCGGAGCGGTCGACCCGTACCGACATGGCCGGGTTCGCCCCCACGAAATACTGACGATTACGCGCCTCGCCTTCCACCCGCACGGTGGCCACGTCGCCCACGGTGAGGTTGGTGCCATCGGGCAGCGAACGCAGCACGATCTGGGCGATCTCGCCCGCGCGGCGCTTCTCGGTGCCGGTGCGCACCCGGGTGCCCGCGCCCTCCACGTCGCCCGCCGGGTCGGTCTCCACCTCGGCGCCCACGGCGGCGGCGATCTCGGCCATCGTGAGATCGTAGGCGATGAGGTTCACCGAGGGCACCTCGATCACCGTGCGGGGGGCCGCCAGCCCTCGAATGGTGGTGCGGGTCACGCCCTCGTCGAAAAGACGCAGCACAAGCTCGTCGGCGAAGCGCGCGAGCTGGTCGGTGCCAACCGGGCCGGTGATCACCACGTCGGTCACCCGGTCGCGCCATGCGCCGCGCCGCACCTCGGGTTCCTCCGCCTCCTCGGGCAGGGTGGTGATGGTATCCACCGCCGCCTGCACCTCGTCGGCGGCGCGGCCCATATCCCAGCCCGGCTCGAACTCGAGCTCGATGGAAGCGCGGTTCTCGCGGCTCGAGGACGAGGAGGATTCCACACCCTCCACAGCCAGAAGCGCGGGCTCGAGCACCTGCACGATGGCGTTGTCCACATCCTCGGCGCTGGCGCCGTCCCACACCACGCTGACGCTCACGTTGTCGACCACCACGTCGGGGAAGAACTGCGCGCGCATCCGTGGCATCGCGGCGAGGCCGAGGATGAGAAGCACCACCAGCAGCAGGTTGGCGGCGGTGCGGTGGCGGGTGAAATAGGAGAGCAGGCCGGCCACCTGCGGCGGGGTGCGGCGCGGGCTGGCGCTTCCGGGGGTGGCCATCGGCTAGCCCCCCATCCGCGTCTCGAGCCGCTCCACCACGCCAGCGGGCACGCGCGGGCGCTCTAGCTGGCCCAGCAGGCGCTGCTTCACGTCCTCGCTCATGTCGGCGTTCTGCTCCACGAAGGCCTTGAGCCGGGCGCGCCGATCCTCCGAAAGCTCCAGCGTCGCGGCGGGGCCTTCGGGCTCGGAAATCGCTGCCTCGGCCGCGCTTTCGCGCTCGATGGGGCGCACCTTGATGCCCTCGCCCAGCAACGGCGTGCGGCTCGCGACAACCTGCCTGCCGGCCAGCCCCTCGCCGCGCACCAGCACCGCGTCGCCCTGGCGGCGAAGGATCTCCACGGAGAGAGGTGCCAGACGGTCGTCTTCGCCCAGCACCAGCACGTCATCTTCCGGCCCGATCGCCTCGGCGGGCAGGCGCACGACGCGCTCGAGCGGCGGCTCATCCACGGTGACGGTCACGAAATCGCCGGGCTTCATCGCGGGGGCCTCGTAGAGCCGCGCGAAGATGAGCCGCCCGGTCTGGCCTTCGCCCACGGCGGCGCTTTCGCGGCTGATCACGCCCTTGGCGGCGAGCGCGAGGCCGAAGGTGTTGAGATGCGCCTCGACCGGCGCGTTCAGGAGTTCGCCACTTGCATCGAGCAGGCGGGCATACTGCGCTGTGGACACCCGGAAAGACACTTCCAGCTGCCCGGTATCGACGAGCGTGCCCAGCTGTTCATTGGCCGAAACGAGCCGCCCTTCCACCACCGAGACATCGCTGAGCCGGCCAGAGAAGCCCGCCCGCACCACCGTATCTGCCAGCGCCTTCTTGGCCTCCTCGAAGGCGATCTCGGCCCGCGCGAAGGCGGTGGCGGCCTGATCAACCCGTGCCTCGGCCTGCGCCACCGCCTGCCGCCGGGCGATCACCGCCTGCCGGGCCTGCGCGCCGGCGAGTTCCGCGGCCTCCACGGCGGCGGCCGAGCCCACGCCGCGCTCCTGAATGTCGAGCTGGCGCTGATAGGCACGCTGCTGCAGCTCCGCCTGCTCCTCCGCCGCTTCCAGATCCTCCCGCGCCAGCGTGAGCGCGCGCTGCGCCTCCCGCGCCTCTGCCTCGGAGTCGCGCAGCTCGCTCTCGGCGCGGCTTCGGGCAAACTCGGCATCCGCCGGATCGACCCGCGCGAGCACCTGCCCCTGCCGCACCATGCCGCCCTCTTCGAATTCGGGCGCAAGCTCCACCAAAGTGCCGGAGGCCTTGGTGCGGATCTCAAGCGTGCGGCGGCTCTGGATCTCGCCATAGGCGGTGAGCACGGGCGTGATTGTCTCTTCGCGCGCCTCCAGCACGCTTACGGCGAAAACACGCTCGCGCCGTTCGGGCATGCGCGGCTCGGCGGCCATGCGCGCCTCGACTGCAGAAAACACGATCTGCCCCGCCCAGACGAGCAGGCCGAGGGTGAGAGAGAGCAGGAACAGGCCTGTCAGGCTATGGCGCAGAAACCGCATGTCGGTCGCGAGACCCCTTGCTTCGGCCCAAGCGGGCACTGGTCAAATGTAAGCACATGCCGGCAAAAGCCAAGCACGCCGGGGGTTATACGCGGGGCCGCGCTATTTCCGTCGCCGGTGTTCGTCGAGCCTCGGCAGGATCTCGACAAAGTTGCAGGGGCGGTGGCGGTAATCGAGCTGAAACTTCAGGATCTCGTCCCATGCGTCCTTGCAGGCGCCAGGCGAGCCGGGCAGGGCGAAGAGATACGTGCCGCCCGCCACCCCGCCGGTGGCGCGCGACTGCACGGCGGAGGTGCCGATTTTCTGCATGGAGACATGGGTGAAGACGATGGAAAACGCGTCGATCTCCTTCTCGTAGACATCGCGATGCGCTTCCACCGTCACGTCGCGGCCCGTGAGGCCCGTGCCGCCGGTGGAGATCACCACGTCCACATCCTCGCGGGCGATCCATTCGCGCAGTTGATCGGCGATCTGGTCGCGCTCGTCGCGCACGATCATCCTGTCGGCGAGGATATGGCCTGCCGCCTCGAGCCGCTCCACCAGCGTGTTGCCGGAGCGGTCATCCGAGGCGTCGCGCGTGTCGGAGACAGTGAGGATGGCGATGCGGACGGGGATGAACTCCCGGCTTTCGTCGATACGCGACATGGGATCAGGCCCTTTCGAGAATGGCGAGGCGCGCGGCAAGCGCGGTGAAGATGGCGGCGGAGACGCGGCCCAGACCCTTTGCGAAACGCGGCCCGGTGAGGCGGGCGCGGAGCCGGCCCGCGAAGATGCCGACACCGCCGTTGATCAGCATGCCGCCCACGCCCAGCACCAGCCCGAAGACGAGGAACTGCCCGAGGATCGAGCCGTTCTCCGGGCGCACGAACTGTGGCACGAAGGCGAGCACGAAGAGGATCACTTTCGGGTTCAGGAGGTTCACCACCAGCCCCTGACGGAAGGCGCGCGCGGCGCTCATGGCGCGCAGGCCTTCGACCTCGGCGGGTTCCGTCTGCAGCGACTGCCATGCGAGCCAGAGAAGATAGGCCACGCCCGCCCATCGGATCACGTCGAAGAGCCATGGCAGGGCGTTGACCAGCGCGCCGAGGCCGAGCCCCGCGATGGTGACATGCACCATGCCGCCCATGGCGATGCCCGCCGCCGCCGCCACGGCAGGCTTCGCGCCCGAACGCAGGCCCTGCCCGAGGCAGAACATCATGTCTGCCCCCGGCGTGAGGTTCAGCGCGATCCCGGCGGGGATGAAGGCCAGAAGGGTGATCGGATCGACCATGTCAGAGCTCGAACCACGTGATGGAGGGGCCGAGATTGACGACCTCGCACAGCCCGATCTGCCCACGCTGGCCCCAGCTCTCATGGATATGCCCGCAGAGCGCGAGGCGGGGCGAGATGCGGGCGATGGCATCGCGAATGGCGGTGGAGCCCACCGAATGACCCGAGGAGGTGATGTCGGCGATGCCCTTGGGCGGGGAATGGAGAATGAGGATATCGGCGGCCTCGCAGGGGGCGAGCATCGCCTCGGCCTCCGCCTCCGTCAGATCGCAGGACCAAACCCCGAAGGGCGTGACCGGCACGCCGTAGCCCAGCCCGAAGAGCCGGAGCCCCGCAAGCTCGGCCCCCTCGCCATGCAGCACCGTCATCGAGGCAGGTGCCGCGGCGCGCAACTCTTCGACGCTCTCGCAATTGCCGGGTACCACGGCGAAGGGCGCCTCGACCCCCTCGAGCATTGCCAAGGCCTCCGCGAGCCCCTCGCGCATGTTGCAGAAATCGCCCGCACCGATCACCAGATCGGCGTCGCGGCTCGCTTCCACCAGCGCCGCCGCGCGGGCGCGGGCCATGTGCAGATCGGAAAAGGCCAGAACCCTCATGCCATGCCCTCGAGCCGGGCCTGCAGCTCCAGCAGATCGGCCCATGCCTCGCGCTTGGCATGGGGAGAGCGCAACAGGTAGGCGGGGTGAAACATCGGCAGGGCAGGCCTGCCATAAGCCTGCGTCCATGTTCCGCGCATCCGGGTGATGCCGCTGCGCCCCAGCGCCGCCTGACAGCTGATATTGCCCATCAACACCACGAGATCGGGCTGCGCGAGGGCCACATGGCGGGTGACGAAGGGCAGCAGCATGGCGATTTCATCGGGCTTCGGGTCGCGGTTTTGCGGCGGGCGCCATGGCAGCACGTTGGTGATGTAGAGCGCATGCTGCGCGCCGTCGGCCCCGCGCGACAGGCCGATCGCTTCGAACATCCGGTCGAGCAGCTGCCCCGCGCGGCCAACGAAGGGCTTGCCCTGCATATCCTCCTCGCGCCCCGGTGCCTCTCCCACGATCATCACCCGCGCCTCGGGGTTGCCATCGGCGAAAACGAGGCTGCGCGCGCCCTTCTTGAGCGCGCAATGCTCGAATTCGGCCATGGCCGCGCGCAACTGCACCAGATCCTCCGCGGCGGCGGCGGCGGCGCGGGCGTCGGCTACGGGATCTGCAGTGAGAAGCGCGGGGGCTGCGGGTGCGGCTTCGGGTGTCGGTGCGGGGCTGGGCCGCGTGGGCTTCGGCGCGGTTTTCGCCAGCTCGTAGCGGTTCACCGGCGCATCACATATCGCCTCGTCCGCGCCGAGTTCGATCTGCCATTCGAGCAGCGCAAGCGCCGTGCGCGTATCCATCGCCGATTCCATGAGGCGCAGGCTACTGCGCGCCCGCCTGCTTTGAAAGCGGAAGCCGCGCCCCGCCGCTTGCTCCTTGCCCCTTCGCTTCCTATAACGCGCGGGACACCCAAAGCCGGAGCGGCGGATGCGCTTTTCACACTCCCACCTTCTGGGGATCGAGCCCCTCGCCCCCGCCGAGATCACCACCATCCTCGATCTGGCCGAGCAATACGTGACCCTCAACCGCGCGCCCATGAAGCATGGCGACGCGCTGGCGGGCCTCACGCAGATCAACATGTTCTTCGAGAATTCCACCCGCACGCAGGCCAGTTTCGAGCTGGCGGGCAAGCGGCTGGGCGCCGACGTGATGAACATGGGCATGCAGGCCAGCTCGATCAAAAAGGGCGAAACGCTGATCGACACGGCGCTCACGCTCAACGCCATGCACCCCGACCTGCTGGTGGTGCGCCACCCCCATTCAGGGGCTGTGGACCTGCTTTCCCAGAAGGTGAATTGCGCGGTGCTGAACGCGGGCGACGGGCGCCATGAGCACCCCACGCAGGCGCTGCTCGACGCGCTCACCATCCGCCGCGCCAAGGGCCGGCTGCACCGGCTCAGCATCGCGATCTGCGGCGATATCGCCCATTCGCGCGTGGCGCGCTCCAACATCCTCCTGCTGCACAAGATGGAGAACCGCATCCGCCTCATTGGCCCGCCCACGCTGATGCCTGCGGGCATCGGCGATTTCGGCGTCGAGGTCTTCGACGACATGAAGGCGGGGCTCGAGGGGGTCGACGTGGTGATGATGCTGCGGCTCCAGAAGGAGCGGATGGATGGCGGCTTCATCCCGTCGGAGCGCGAATATTACTTCCGCTACGGGCTCGATGCCGAGAAGCTGGCCTTTGCCAAGCCCGATGCCATCGTGATGCATCCGGGGCCCATGAACCGGGGCGTGGAGATCGACGGAGAGATCGCCGACGACATCAACCGCTCGGTGATCCAGGACCAGGTGGAGATGGGCGTGGCGGTGCGCATGGCGGCGATGGATCTGCTCGCGCGCAACCTCCGCGCCCGGCCGAAGGAGGTGATGACATGAGCGAGCACATGACCGTGAAACCGGGAGAGCGCGGGCTTGTCTGGGTCTTCTCGGTGGATCTGGAAGGCGACGACCTCAAGCGCTTCACCCGGCGCAACGGGTCGTGGCCGGTAGAGCAGGCCTTGGGCGCCGAGGTGCAAGAGCCTGAACATGTGGAGATTTTCCCGGTGGGAGACTTGGGCGAACTGGGGCTCGAGGGGTATCTGGAAGAGGGCATGGGCATTCCGCACGATCAGGTGGCCGATGCCCGGCAGGCACTTGCCGGTGCAGGCGGCACGGTGATGGTGCTCTCGTCGCGCGCCTTTGGGCAGGAGGGTGCAGAGCTGCGCCCAAGTGCCCCCTTGCGACATCTCGCGAGCTTCTCCGAAGAGCATGAGCCGGTGCAGTTCGAGCCGCTGCGCTCGGCGGCGGCCACCGAGCCGGCGCCTGCCAAGGGTGAGCACGACAGCACCCCGAGCCCGCGTCTGAGCTGGGGCGCATGGGTGGCGGTGGCGCTTTTCGTGGTGCTGGGCGTGGCGGCGCTTCTCTTCGCGCGGGGTGGCCCATGAGCCTTGAAAACAGCCCAGGCAGGCCGATGCGCCACCTTCAGGAAGGACAGCGGGCATGAAGACCCTTTTCACCAACGCCCGGCTGATCGACCCGGAGGCGGGGACCGACGCGCCGGGCTGGCTTCTTGCCGAGAATGGCCGGATCGTGGCCACCGGGCAGGGCGAGGCGCCCAAGGCCGATGAAGCGCGCGATTGCGGGGGCAAGTGCCTTGCGCCGGGCATCGTCGACATTGGCGTGAAGGTCTGCGAGCCGGGGGAGCGGCACAAGGAGAGCTATCGCTCGGCGGGGCTGGCGGCGGCGGCGGGCGGGGTCACCACGATGGTGACGCGGCCGGATACCACGCCGGCCATCGACACGCCGGAGACGCTGGAATTCGTGGCGCGCCGGGCGCAGCAGGCGGCGGATGTGACGGTGCTCGTCATGGCCGCGCTCACCAAGGGCCGCGCGGGCCGGGAGATGACGGAGATCGGCTTCCTGATGGATGCGGGCGCGGTGGCCTTCACCGATTGCGACCACGTGGTGGCCGACACCAAGGTTTACCAGCGGGCGCTGACCTATGCGCGCGCGCTGGGGGCGCTGGTGATCGGGCACCCGCAGGAGCCGGTGCTCTCTGCCGGGGCCTCGGCCACCTCGGGCAAGTTCGCGTCTTTAAAGGGAATTCCGGCGGTTTCGCCGATGGCCGAGCGGATGGGGATCGACCGTGAGATCGCCATGGTGGAGATGACGCAGGCCCGCTACCATGCCGACCAGATCACCACCGCCCGGGCGCTTCCGGCGCTGGCGCGGGCCAAGCGGAACGGGCTCGACATCACGGCGGGCACCTCGATCCACCATCTCACGCTCAACGAGTTCGACGTGGCCGATTACCGGACCTTCTTCAAGGTCAAGCCGCCGCTGCGCTCGGAGGAGGACCGGCAGGCGGTGGTGGAGGCGCTGCGGGAGGGGCTGATCGACACGATCTCCTCGATGCACACCCCGCAGGACGAGGAAAGCAAGCGGCTGCCCTTCGAGGAGGCGGCCTCAGGGGCTGTGGCGCTGGAGACTCTCTTGCCGGCGGCGATGCGGCTCTACCATTCGGGCGACCTGAGTTTGCCGCAGCTTTTCAAGGCCTTGGCGCTCAACCCGGCGACGCGGCTGGGGCTGGAAAGCGGGCGGATGGCCAAGGGGGCGCCGGCCGATCTGGTGCTCTTCGACCCCGACAAGCCCTTCGTGCTCGACCGCTGGACGCTCCACTCGAAATCGAAGAACACGCCCTTCGACGGGCAGCGCCTGCAGGGCAAGGTGCTGGCAACTTATGTAGGCGGCAGAACAGTTTACGAGGCTTCCTGATGCCCACCATCGACACCTCCATCTTCCTGCTGATCCTCTGGGCGCTCATCGGCTACGGGCTGGGCTCCATTCCCTTCGGCCTGATCCTCACCCAAAGGCTGGGGCTGGGAAACCTGCGTGAGATCGGCTCGGGCAATATCGGGGCCACCAACGTGCTGCGCACGGGCAACAAGGGCGCGGCGGCGGCGACGCTCCTGCTCGATGGCGCGAAGGGGGCGGTGGCGGTGCTTCTGGCGCGGCTCGTCTCGGGGGAAGATGCCGCGCAAGTGGCTGCTCTTGCAGCATTTTTGGGCCATTGCTTTCCGGTCTGGCTGCAGTTCAGGGGGGGCAAGGGGGTGGCCACCTTCCTTGGGCTGATGCTGGCGCTCGCCTTCCCGGTGGGGGTGGCCTGCTGCCTGACATGGCTCGCCACGGTGGCCGCGCTGCGCATCTCCTCGGCGGGGGCGCTGGCGGCGGCGGGGCTTTCGCCCGTCTGGATTCTGGCGCTCGGGCACCCGCCGATGCTGGTGCTGGGGCTGGTGCTGGCGGTGCTGGTCTTCATCCGCCACCGGGAGAATATCGCGCGGCTCAGGGCGGGGACCGAGCCGAAGGTTGGCCAGAAATAGGCCAGACCCCCGCGAATCAGGTTAACGGCCTTGTTTTGAAGGATCCGGCACGTCGGTATCCTGTCGGTATCGCGTCGGTATCGCGCCGGTGCGGCACCGGGAGAAGGCGGAGGTTGCGGCGGCGCGCGTTGCGCAACGGGGGCGTCGAGCAGGTGGAGCCGGTGCGCGGCCCGCGCGCCCTCGAAGCGCCCCCCGCCTCGCGCTCTTCATCCAGCCCGACTGGCTGCCCGTCACCGACGCAGGCGTGGGGACAAACCGCTACGCCTACGCCAACAACGACCCGATCAACAAGTTCGATCCGAATGGGAACTTCTTTGGAGCATTCCTTGCCTCCTTCGTCCTCTCCGCCGCGTCAATAGAGCTCCCTGTTGCCATCACCACGGCTTTGAATGTGCTGAACGCTGTCCAGACAGTGAACGCGCTGGCCCAGGGAGCCGATCCAGGAGACGTTGCACGCGATTTCGTGGTGAACTCCATAGCCACTTTCGCGGGCGCCCAGCTGGGTGGGGTATTTGCGGCGTCAGTACCAAACACTGAGGCGCTTTCTACCAGAAACTCAGTTTACAACAGCCCATACAGCACAAGGATGGGACGTCAGGAAATAGACTCGAATTTCCGTAGGCAAATGGAAATGGGCGCTGGGAGGCGCGCAAATGATCCAACCGAAGGCGTTGGCGGCCTTTACTTCAAACACCAGCGAAGCGTGGAAGCTGGTGCCGTGGCGGGTGCAGCTGCCACGACCAAAGTAATACACGGGAACTCACTCAACAGCCCTAAACAAACGGACTTGTATATGCTACTTGAAGCCCCCGGGGTGAGTCCGTCTGTTGCCAAGTACGGGATAACTTCTTTTGGGCAGCCAGGGAGGTACACAGCCAAATTCCTTGCGTCTGAAAACGTTTCATATTTTAGGATCGCCACGTTTCCGAACCGCATACAGGCGAGACTCTATGAGTATGCAAACAACGTAGCATTTGTCGCAAGGCATGGCCGTCTGCCTCGGCTTAGCAAGGTTTACTGAGGGCAACTTAATGAAGATATTGGAAGCGGCCGAAGCTGACATTTCTGTATTGCCGATGGTGCAGGAAATGCGAAAATTCGCGGCGCCGGCCCTAAAAAAAAATCTTGCACATGTGGCGATCGCAAGTGGCGAAGTGACATTGTACTACGTCCCGATAATTATGGACAAAGATGGGCGAACTAGGTATCCGGCTCGCCATAGTATCGACGAGAAGAAAAGAGAAATTTCGATCTGTCCACAATTGAATTACGAAATTTTTTGCAGTTCAGACTTCAAGGAATCCGCATTCGAGTACGTCATGGCGCTCAAAGAAGCGTGCTGCGCGCTATCGTCTATAGGGGCTAGTCAAACTGAGTTGAAACAATTTAATCGAGCCTTGAAACTCTCTTTGGATCAAGCACTGACCACTCATAGTGACGCCGGACGAAATCTTCAGTAGAAGCATTTCAATTACAATAGATCGCCTGAAGACAGTATTATGTGTACTTTGCTGAAATGGAGCAAATCAAGGGCTTCATCGGCGCGCGCTACGACGAAGGCGCAGGGCTCCAATTCCTGAACAACCGCTACTACGCCCCCCGCCTCGCGCTCTTCATCCAGCCCGACTGGCTGCCCGTCACCGACGCGGGCATAGGCACCAACCGCCATGCGCAGACGGCCCCTGCTCCCGGTTCAGTAGCTGTATTCGGCGTAGATGCGGGAGAGGTCCTGCCCCCATTCGCCCTCGTACTTGCCGAGAAGCTCGTCGGCGGGGACTTGGCCGCTTTCGACGCTTTCCTTCAGGGCGTTGAGGAAATGCGTCTCGTCGGGGATCATGCCGCCGGCGCCGGGGCGGGCGCGGGCCTTGAGGCCGGCCTCGGAAAGGGCCACCACCTCGCGGGCGAGATCGTGCATGCGGATGCCGCCCGCCTCGGCCTGAAGCGCATCGACGCTGGCGGCCACGCGCAGGGCATCGCGGGTTTCGGCATCCCAATCCTTCACCAGATCCCACGCGGCATCGAGGGCGGACTGGTCATACATCAGCCCGACCCAGAAGGCGGGCAGCGCGCAGAGCCTGCGCCACGGGCCGCCATCGGCGCCGCGCATCTCCATGAATTTCTTGATGCGGGCCTCGGGGAAGATGGTGGTGAGGTGATCGGCCCAGTCGGAGAGCGTGGGCGTCTCGCCGGGCAGGGCGGGCAGCTTGCCTTCCATGAAATCGCGGAAGGACTGGCCGAGCGCGTCGATATACTTGCCGTCGCGGTAGACGAAATACATCGGCACATCGAGCGCGTAATCGACATAGCGCTCGAAGCCCATGCCCTCCTCGAAGACGAAGGGGAGCATGCCGGTGCGGTCGGCGTCGAGATCGCGCCAGACGCGGGCGCGCCATGACTTGTGGCCGTTGGGCTTGCCCTCGAGGAAGGGCGAATTGGCGAAGAGCGCGGTGGCGACGGGCTGGAGCGCGAGGGCCACGCGGAACTTCTTCACCATGTCGGCTTCGGAGGAGAAATCGAGATTCACCTGCACGGTGCAGGTGCGGTACATCATCGTCTTACCCATGGTGCCGACGCGATCCATGTATTCGGTCATGAGCTTGTAGCGGCCCTTGGGCATCATCGGCATCTGCTCATGGGTCCAGATTGGTGCGGCGCCGAGGCCGATGAAGCCCACGCCCACCTTGTCGGCGATCGACTTCACATCGGCGAGATGGGCGTTCACCTCGTCGCAGGTTTCGTGGATCGTCTCGAGCGGGGCGCCGGAAAGCTCGAGCTGGCCGCCGGGCTCGAGGCTCACGTTGGCGCCGTCCTTCTCCAGCCCGATGAGGTTGCCGCCCTCGGTGACGGGCGCCCAGCCGTGCAGGTCGCGCAGGCCCTCGAGCACGGCGAGGATGGAGCGTTCGCCCTCGTAGGGCAGCGGCTTGAGGCTGTCCTTGCAATAGCCGAACTTCTCGTGCTCGGTGCCGATGCGCCACGCGTCACGCGGCTTGCAGCCGGCCTCGAGATATTGTGCGAGCTGATCGCGCGAGGTGATCGGGCCGCCGCCGGACTGGGGGATGGACATGGGAGGGCTCCTCGTTCGACGCGCCGTGGTGGTGGCTACTACTTGCCGCAATCGCCGGGGGTGTCAATGCAGGCGGATGCGCTCGGGCTGTGCAGTTTTGCGGCGTTGCCACAGGGGGGTGCGGCCGGGGGCGGGGCGGCGCATGGCCGAGAGCAGCCGCTCGGTGCGGATGCCGGGGAGGCTGGCGAAGACATCGAAGAGTGCCTCGGCCCCTTCGGCGTTCAGCGGGATGGCGAGCTCGGGCTGGCCGGGCTGGGAGAGTAGCCAGTGGCCGGGGCGGGCGGCGCCATCGAGCGCGAGTTCCTCGATTTCGCTCAAGGCCACCACGCCGCCGGTGAGCGGGCCGAAATAGGCGATCTGGCCTTCGTCGACGCGCACCACCCCGGGGCCGCCGCCGCCCGCGCGGAAGCGGGCGCGCTGGAGACCGGCCACGGTGAGGGCCGCGCCTGCGAGGGCGATGGCTGTGCCGATATAGGTGAGCAGGCCGCCGGGGCCGATGACCCACCAGAGGCCGAGCGCCATGGCGGCGGCGCCGGTGAGCGCCTCGCGGAAACGCCAGAGCGCGGCGCGGGCCTCGGGGCGGATGAAACTCACGGCCAGTCTCCGAAGCGCATCTGCCAGAGGGTCATGGCGGCGACGGCGGCGGTATCGGCGCGCAGGATGCGGGGGCCGAGGGCCACCGGGTGGGCGAAGGGGAGGGCTTTGAGGCGGGCGCGCTCGGGGTCGGAGAAGCCGCCCTCGGGGCCGATGAGGATGGCCCAGGGGCCGCTCGGCCCGGCCTTGCGGCCGTGCTCGCTTTGGGGAGCGAGGAAGCCCGCCAGGGCTGAGGAGCTCCCCGCCAGCGCCTCGTCGCAGAACATCAGGTGGCGGCCCTCGGGCCACTCCGCCAGCAGGCGGTCGAGCTTTTGCAGATCGGCCACCTCCGGCACGAAGGTGCCGCCGCATTGCTCGGCGGCCTCGACCGCATGGGCCTGAAGCCTGTCCTGCCGGATGCGCTCGGCATTGGTGAACTCGGTCTGCACCGGCAGGATGCGGCGCGCGCCCATCTCGGCGGCCTTCTCGACGATGAAATCGGTGCGGGCCTTCTTGATGGGGGCGAAGGCGAGCCAGAGATCGGGGGGATCGGCCTGGGGCGATGTCTGCTGGGCCAGCGCGAGCGTGCCGCCGCGCTTGCCGGCCTCGGCCACATGCGCCAGCCACTCGCCCTCGCGCCCGTTGAAGACGAGCACCGCATCGCCCGTGCCCTGCCGCATCACGCCGAAGAGGTAATGCGCCTGGTCGCGGGTGAGGGGAATGGTTTGCCCTTCCCCCAGCGGGTGCTCTACATAGAGCCTGATCTTTGCCACGGAAGCCATGAGGCAGGTATATGACCCCCACGCATCAGACGCCAGAGCCCGGAGGCGGCATTGCCGACGCGGTGAAGGGCAACTGGGTGGACCGCTTCGCGCCCCCCGCCACGCGGCCCTACCTGCGGCTGAGCCGGGCGGACAGGCCGATCGGCACGTGGCTCTTGCTTCTGCCCTGCTGGTGGGGGCTGTTGCTTTCGATGCTGCATGACGGGCGGGCCGGGTGGTATGACCTGTGGATCTTCGCGGGCTGCGGGATTGGCGCGTTTCTCATGCGCGGCGCGGGCTGCACGTGGAACGACATCACCGACCGGCATATCGACGGCTCGGTGTGGCGCACGGCGCAGCGGCCGATCCCCTCGGGGCAGGTGACGGTGACGCAGGCGCTCGCGTGGCTGGTGGCGCAATCGCTGGTGGCCTTCTGCATTCTCATCACCTTCAACTGGGCGGCCATCGGGCTGGGCATCCTCGCGCTGCTGCCGGTGTGCATCTACCCCTTCGCCAAGCGGTTCACGTGGTGGCCGCAGGTGTTTCTGGGGCTCGCCTTCAACTGGGGCGCGCTGCTCGCATGGACGGCGCATGGCGGCAGCCTCGGATGGCCGGCGGTGGTGCTTTACGTGGCGGGGATCGCGTGGACGCTCTTCTACGACACGATCTACGCCCATCAGGATGCGGAGGACGATGCGCTGATCGGCGTGAAATCCACCGCGCGGCTTTTCGGCAGCCGCTCGCCGATGTGGCTGAGGCGCTTCCTCGTGGTGGCGGTGTGCCTTCAGGGGCTGGCGGTGCTGATGGCGGTGGCGCCCGGCCCGGCCTCGCCGCTGGCGCTCGTTCTGGCGCTGGCCGGCACCTGGGCCTTCGGCTGGCACATGCATTGGCAGCTCCGGCAGTTCGACCCGGACGATCACGGAAAATTGCTCGCGCTTTTCCGCTCGAACCGCGATGCGGGGCTTCTGCCTCTGCCGTTTTTCGCCGTCGCGCTGTTCCTCTGATTGCACTCGGGCGCGGCGCGCCATAAACACGTGCGAAGCATAACGGGGCTATCAGGGTAAGATGCGTCTATCTTCCATATTTGCCATCGCGGGCGTGTTCCTGGCGGCGGCGATCCTCTGCCTTGTCAGCGCGCGCTTCGCGGTGGCGGTGATCGAGGACAGCTCGCGAACGGTGGTGCTGAACACCTTCGACGATAACGGCATGACATGGACCGAGGTGGATGCCGACGGGCTGCAGGTGTTTCTTGCGGGCACGGCGCCCTCGGAGGCGGCGCGGTTCAAGGCGCTCTCGATCGCGGGCACGGTGGTGGATGCCGCGCGGGTGATCGACCAGATGCTGGTGGAAGACAAGAACGACATCGCGCCGCCGCGCTTCTCGATGGAGATCCTGCGCAACGACAGCGGCATTTCTCTGATCGGCCTCGTGCCGGCGGCGATGGATCGCGAGGGGTTCGTGGCCGAGGTGGAGACGCTGGCGGCGGGCGCGCCGGTGGCCGATTTCCTCGAGGCGGCGGATCACCCGATGCCCGCCACATGGGAGGCGGCCACGGGCTATGCGCTGCGCTCGCTGAAGGACCTCGCGCGCGCCAAGATCTCGCTCGACGCGACGCGCGTGCAGGTTACGGCGATGACGGAGAGCCGCGCGGAGAAGCTGGAAGTGGAGGCCGAACTTTCGCGCCGTCTGCCCGAGGGGGTGACGTTGGCGCTCGACATCTCGGCCCCACGCCCGGTGGTGGCGCCCTTCGCGCTGCGCTTCGTGATAGATGAAGAGGGCGCGCGCTTCGACGCCTGCGCGGCCGATAACGAGACGGCGCGGGAGCGCATTCTCGCGGCGGCGCGCAAGGCGGGGCTTTCGGGCGAGGCCGGCTGCACCATCGCGCTGGGCGTGCCCGCGACGAGCTGGGCCCGGGCGGTGGAGCTTTCGATCGCCGCGCTGGGCGAGATCGGCGGCGGGGCCGTGACCTTCACCGATACCGATATCTCGCTGCTGGCCCCTCAGGGCACCGCGCAGGCGGTGTTCGACGATGCGGTGGGCGCGCTGGAAAACTCGCTGCCCGATGTCTTCGCGCTGACGGCGGTGCTGCCGCCGCCGCCCGATGACAGCGCGCCGGAAATTCCCGAATTCACCGCCACGCTCTCGCCCGAGGGGCTGGTGCAGCTGCGCGGGCGGATCGCCACCGATGCCGACCGCACGATGGTGGAGAGCTTCGCCAAGGCGCGGTTCAACTCCGCCGGGGTGCATACCACCGCGCGGGTGGACGAGACGATGCCCGGGGGGTGGACCTTTCGCGTGCTGACCGCGCTCGACGCGCTCTCGCATCTCTCCAACGGCGTGGTGCGGGTGACGCCCGACGACATGGTGCTGCGTGGCGCCACCGGCGAGGTGGATGCGGGCAACGTGATTTCCGGCCTGCTCTCGGAGAAGCTGGGAGAGGGCGCGCAATTCACCATCGACGTGGCCTACAAGGAAGAGCTCGACCCGGTGGCGAGCGTGCCCACCCCCGAGGAATGCGAGGAGCAGATCGCCGAGATCCAGCGCACGCGGAAGATCACATTCGAGCCCGGCTCCGACAAGATCGACATCGACGGGCGGCAGATCATGGATGACATCGCGGATATCCTGCGGGAGTGCGGCGAGATCACCATGGAGATCGGCGGCCATACCGACAGCCAGGGCCGCGAGGTGATGAACCAGCAGCTGAGCCAGGCCCGCGCGCAGACGGTTCTCAACGAGCTTCGGATGCGCCGAGTGCTCACCGCCTCGATCACCGCCGTGGGCTATGGCGAGACCCAGCCCATCGCCGACAACGGCACCGAGGAGGGCCGCGAGGCCAACCGCCGAATCGAATTCAAGGTGATCCTGCCGGAAGAGCTTTCGGAAGAGCAAACAACGCTTGAAAGTCTGGAGAAAGCGTCGGAAGACGGAACGGACGGGGAGAGCGCCGAGGAGACCGGGGCCGAGGATACCGAGGCCGAAGAGACAGGCTCAGGCGACGAGGGCTCGGGCGACGAAGGGTCTGGCGACGAAGGCACGGGCGACGAAGGGTCCGGCGACGAAGGCACCGGAGACGATGCCGGCGCGGCGCCCGAGGCGGGCGCACAGGAAGGGACGAATGAACAGAACTGAATTCATCATCGCCACGGCCATCATCCTGTTCGTGGCGTTCTGCCTGGGGTGGTTCGCCAACTGGCTGGTGCACAAGTTCATTCGCGTCTCGGGCTCGGATGTGGGCGAGCTCGAGCGGCTGGCGCAGGAGCTGCACGAGGCCGAGGAAACCCGCGACCAGGCGATCACCTACCTACAGCAGCGCGAGGCGGAGCTCACCAACCAGCTGAGCCAGACGGAGGCCGAGCTTTCGGCCACGATGGACGGGCTGCGCGAAGCCCGCCACGAGGCCGAGATGCTGCGCAACGAGCTCGAGCGGCGCGCGGGCTGAGCCGCGCTACTTCTTCTTTTTCTTGCTCTTCTTGCCCTTGCCGCCATCGGCTTTGGCGGCTTTCTTCTTTTCTGCCTTCTTTTCTGCCTTCTTTTCTGCCTTCTTTTCTGCCTTCTTTTCTTCCTTCTTTTCTTCCTTCTTTTCTTCCTTCTTGGCGGCTTTCTTTTTCGCCGCCTTCTTCTCGGCCTTCTTCTTTTCGCCCTTGGCCTTCTTCTTGCTCTTGGCGCTCTTCTTCTTCGCCTTCCCGGCCGTCTCGGCCTCGGCCTCGGCCTCGGTCTCTGGCTCTGGAATGGCCTCCGCTTCGGCTTCCGCGTCGGGCGCGGGCTCTGGTGCGGGGGCGGGCTCCGGCCCGATTGCGGCCTCGGCGGCAGCCTTGAGGCGGGGGGCGGTGGAGGGGCCGATGCCGCTCACCTCGAGCAGCGCATCGAGCGCCGCCTTCGCCAGCGCCTCGGCGCTGTCGATCCCGTTGGCCTTGAGGCGCTCTGCCATGGCCGGGCCGATGCCCGCG
>JAVKDQ010000040.1:0-3057 GCA_040222155.1 Roseovarius sp. | reverse complement strand
GTGCGCATTCTCCTACGCTCGGGCTCGCCGGGGATAGCCCGAGCCGCCGCCGAGCCGGTGCGCCCCTCGGCCCCCTCCCCGCGCCCGCCGGCCGGCGAGGCGCAACGGCTGACCTTCGTCTATCACAGCGATTGAAGGGGCCTCGGGCCGGGGCCCGAAATGCGCGCGGCGCCGCGAGGGCGCCGCTTGCAGGGGTGTCGCTTTCCGCGGGCGCGCCTTAGCGCGCGAACTTCTTGTGCTTGATGCGCTTGGGTTCCAGCGCATCGGGGCCCAGCCGGCGCTTCTTGTCTTCCTCGTAATCCTCGAAGTTGCCTTCGAACCACTCCACATGCGCCTCGCCCTCGAAGGCGAGGATATGGGTGCAGATCCGGTCGAGGAAGAAGCGGTCGTGGGAGATGACCACGGCGCAGCCCGCGAAATCCACCAGCGCGTCTTCGAGCGCGCGGAGTGTCTCCACGTCGAGGTCGTTGGTGGGCTCGTCGAGCAGCAGCACGTTGCCGCCTTCCTTCAGAAGCCGCGCCATGTGCACCCGGTTGCGCTCGCCGCCGGAGAGCAGCGAGACCTTCTTCTGCTGGTCGCCGCCCTTGAAGTTGAAGGCCGAGCAATAGGCGCGGGAATTGACCTGCGCATCGCCCAGCTCGATCACCTCGGCGCCGCCGGTGATGGCCTCCCACACGGTATCGCCCGCCTTGAGGTCGTCGCGCGACTGGTCGACATAGGAGAGCTCCACCGTGTCGCCATACTCGATGCGGCCCGCATCGGGCGTTTCCTGCCCGGTCAGCATCTTGAAGAGGGTCGATTTGCCCGCGCCGTTGGGCCCGATCACGCCCACGATGCCGCCCGGGGGCAGCGAGAAGGTGAGGTTCTCGATCAGGAGCTTGTCGCCCATCGCCTTCTTCAGCCCGTCCACCTCTATGACCTTCGAGCCGAGGCGCGGGCCGTTTGGGATGACGATCTGCGCGCGGCTGATCTTCTCGCGCTCGGACTGGTTGGCGAGGTCGTTATAGGCGTTGATCCGGGCCTTCTGCTTGGCCTGCCGAGCCTTCTGGCCCTGCCGCATCCATTCGAGCTCGCGCTCGAGCGTCTTCTGGCGCGACTTGTCTTCGCGGGCCTCCTGCGCGAGCCGCTTGGCCTTCTGCTCGAGCCATGCCGAGTAGTTGCCCTCGTAGGGGATGCCGCGGCCGCGATCGAGCTCGAGGATCCAGCCGGTGATGTCGTCGAGGAAATAGCGGTCGTGGGTGACGATCAGGATGGTGCCCGTGTAGTCGATCAGGTGCTGCTGGTGCCACGCGATGGTTTCGGCATCGAGGTGGTTGGTGGGCTCGTCGAGCAGCAGCATGTCGGGCGCTTCGAGCAGAAGCTTGCAGAGCGCCACGCGGCGCTTCTCGCCGCCGGAGAGCGACGTGACATCCGCGTCGTCGGGCGGGCAGCGCAGGGCTTCCATCGACACGTCGATCTGGCTGTCGAGATCCCAGAGATTCTGGCTGTCGATCTCGTCCTGCAGCGCGGCCATCTCGTCGGCGGTCTCGTCGGAATAGTTCATCGCGAGCTCGTTGAAACGCTCGAGCTTGGCTTTCTTGTCGCCCACGGCGAGCATGACGTTCTCGCGAACGGACAGGCTTTCGTCGAGCTGCGGCTCCTGCGGCAGGTAGCCCACGCGGATGCCCTCGGCGGCCCAGGCCTCGCCCTGGAAATCGGTGTCGAGCCCGGCCATGATCTTCATCAGGGTGGACTTGCCCGCGCCGTTGGGGCCCACCACGCCGATCTTCACCCCCGGCAGGAAGCTCAGGTGGATGTTCTCGAAGCATTTCTTGCCGCCCGGATAGGCCTTGGACACGCCTTGCATGTGGTAGACGAATTTCTGCGCCATGAAGCTCTCTTTCCTCGAAGTCTCGCGACGGATCCCTGTTCGATGCGCCATGTAACCGGCGCCGCCCGCGAATTCAAATGGCGATTGCGCGGGACGCCCTGTTTCATCTTTCGAAAAATACTCGATTCCGGCGGGTGCCGCCCGTGCCGCGCGCGAGCAGATGCCGCGCGAAACCTCTGGACAGCCCCGCCCCCTGCCGCCACAACTCGCTCCGATGCGCTACCACCTGCCTCCAGCCCGCCGCGGCCAGATCGTGGGCCTCCTGGGAGGGTCGTTCGACCCGCCCCATGCGGGGCATGTGCATATCTCCCGCGAGGCGCTCAAGCGTTTCGGGCTCGATCAGGTGTGGTGGCTGGTGAGCCCGGGCAACCCGCTCAAGAGCGAAGGGCCCGCGCCGCTTGCCCGCAGGCTCGCGGCAGCACAGGCGCTGGTGGATCACCCGCGCATCAGGATCTCGGATTTCGAGGCGCAGGCGGGCACGCGCTACACGGCCGAGACGCTGGCGGCCCTGCAGGAGGCCCGGCCGGGCGTGCGCTTCGTATGGCTGATGGGGGCCGACAACCTCGCCCAGTTCGACCAGTGGCAAGCCTGGCAGGAGATCATGCACCGGGTGCCGGTGGGGGTGCTGGCGCGGCCGGGGCAGCGCATTTCGGCGCGGATGTCGAAGGCGGCGCGGATCTACCGGATGGCGCGGATCAAGGGGCGTGCCTCGGGGCGTCTGGGCCGAGCCACGGCGCCGGCATGGTGTTTCGTGAACGTGCCGATGACGGCGATTTCGTCAACCGAGCTGCGCGCGCGCGGCGATTGGCGCCGATCCGACAACAATTGATCGGCCCGCCCCCGGAAACTCTGTTGTCTGAATCGGCAGCTCTGGCATAATTGCGCGCATGTTCAAAAGCGTTTCGAGACGGCTTTTTCTTGGGGGAGCCTTGGGGATGCTCGCGGGCGGGGGCTGGGCCAAGGCGCCCGCCGTTTCGCTGCGCCCAAGGCTGCGCCCCGTCGGATCGGCGGCCGCGACACCGCTGGCGCCCGCGCGCGACGCGGAAGCGCTCGTGGAGGCCGCGCGGCTCGGCGGAGACGTGAGCTATGCGGTGCTCGACATCGCCACCGGCCGGATGCTCGAGAGCCGCGAGGCCGAGCTTGGCCAGCCGCCCGCCTCGGTGACCAAGGCGGTGACGGCGCTCTAC
>JAVKDQ010000039.1:0-2773 GCA_040222155.1 Roseovarius sp. | reverse complement strand
CGTCGGATAACACTCAAAAATCCCATGTCGATCACTCCATATCTCCCCGACCGAATCCGTCAGGGCAACGTGTTCACATGGGTCAATTCTCAGTGAAAATTTGGGGATCTACCGGGTCACTTCTCAGCGGAAATCAACACTTCCCCTACAACTCGCGCGCCGTGCTCTCCGATGGAGGCCGCACCGGCAGACCGCGAAAGGAACAGTTTGCGAGCGGGGCGTTTCGCTACTCGGTCGAGAACAATCAAGAGGTTCACTTGCTGGTGGGCCATAGCTTCGACCGGCCCTTGGCCAGCCGGGGCGCGGGCACGTTGGAATTGACCGATACCGACGAGGCTTTGATGTTTGCCGCTGACATTGCGCCCGAGCTTGAAGAGGTTGGCTATGTGCGTGACGTGCTGGCAGGGCTGGCGGCGGGGCTGATCGTCGGTATCTCGCCCGGCTTTCGTATCCCGCCCGAGCGCACCGTGCCGAACGCGGAGACGGTGGAGGAAGAACCGCCCGAGGAAGGCGAGGCGCTTATCCGCACGATTCACGAGGCAATCTTGTTCGAGCTTAGCCTTGTGACCCGCCCGGCCTATTCCGACACGCAGGTGGAGGCCCGAAACTGGACACCCGCGCCGCGCATGTTTCTGCGCAAGCGCCCGGCAATCGCGAGGTGGCGGCCATGAGCGAGGTATTGAAACGCGAGGAAGCGACCCCGGCGACCTACCCGGCTGCCCCGGCTGGCCTCAGCGATGCGGCGGCCGCGCTGGACGCGGATATGATCTGGCAGCGGATCGAGGCTTACATCGCGCATCGGTGGACTGACCGCGAGGTGAAATGGACCGTGGAGGGGCCGGGCGAATGGGAGCCGGATTTGACCCCGGCCACGATCACGGCAACCGAGATTTGGCAGGATGACGCTTGGACCGCCACCACGCTCACGGCGTCGGCTCTGGGCGGCTATGTGCTGCCCGGTGAGGGGCCTTATCGCTTCACGGCAGACGTGGGCAGCGGCAGCGTTCCGGCGGCTGTCTCCGAGGCGTTCCGGCGGCTGGCGGAATACATGGCTGAGCCGGTGGATAAGCACGGCGCGGGCCGGTTTGAAGTCGACCTCGGCGGCGCAATCAAAGAGGGCTTTGACCGAAACCCGGCATGGGTGGCCAAGTCAATGCAACTGAGCGGCGCGGGCGATCTGCTCCGCCCATACAGGAGGGCCTGACCATGTGGCCATTCAAACGCAAAAGCACTGTTGAGATCGACAACACTGAAACCCGCGCAAGTGGCAGCGGCTTCACGGCTGAAATCATGGCGGCGCGGGAAAGCTATATAAGCGGGCGGCGCGGGCTGGCGGAACTCACGGCCACGGCGCAAAGCTGCGTCTCGCTCTGGGAAGGCGGGCTAGGGCTTGCCGATGTAGAGGGCACCGACCTGCTCTCCCGGCGCGACATGGCGCTGGCGGCGCGCTCTCTGGCGCTCCGGGGCGAAGCCCTGTTCCTCATCCGTGAGGCGGGGCTTGTGCCGTGCTCCGATTGGGACTTGTCCACAAGGGACGGGCAACCCCGCGCCTATCGCGTGTCTGTCTCCGAGGCGGGCGGCGGCAGGACGCAAACGGCGCTGGCGGCGGAGGTGCTACACTTTCGGATCGGCTGCGACGTGGTCGCGCCGTGGATCGGCACCGCACCGTTGCGGCGTGCCACGCTCACGGCCTCGATGCTCCACGCGGTTGAAACGGCGCTTTCCGAGGCGTTCGAGAACATGCCGTTAGCCTCGATGATCGTGCCTTTTCCCGAGGCCCCGGACGTAGACCTCAACAAGATCGGGCGCGAGTTTAAGGGCGCGCGGGGCAAGCTCCTGCTCCGAGAATCCGTGCAGGTGAGCGCGGCGGGCGGGCCTGCCCCGGCGCAGGACTGGCGACCCTCGGACGTAACCCCGGACCTGAGCCGGGCTATGACGCGGGAAACCCTCACGGCGGCGCGGGATTCGATCTGTGCAGCGTTCGGGGTGCTGCCCGGCCTGCTCTACAACGCCACGACCGGGCCGATGGTGAGAGAGGCGCAACGGCACCTCGCCACGTGGGCCTTGCAGCCGGTGGCGGTGCTCATGGCGGAGGAAGCGACGGCGAAGCTGGGCCAAGCGGTGCAGATAGACACGCTGCGGCCTCTCCAAGCCTATGACGCAGGCGGCAGGGCAAGGGCAGCGGCTGGCATAGTGCAGGCATTGGCGCAGGCAAAGGAAGCGGGTGTGGACGCATCCGAGGCAATGAGACTGGTAGACTGGAAGGAATAAACCGATGGAAATCTCAATTACAGGACTGAATCGCGTTACCTCTCCCGATCCGAACCACCACGGCGATATGATCGTGGCCTATTTCGACGCGCACGTGGAATGGCTCACGATAAAGGGCGCGGCGCTGGTGAGGCTCAAGAGCGGCGGCTTCACGACATGGGAGCCGCTAGGCAAGGATGACCGCTTGCCCCGGCGCTCCATGCGAATGAGCGGCACGGTGCGGCGCGCGGTTGCCGAGAAGGCGTTGCCATTGTTCGAGGCGATGGGCGGGCAACAGTGACCCCAACCGAATCCGCTGGAAGCCGGGGCCACGCGCCCCGGTTTTTCGTTGGGTCTAAGCCAATTCTGTTACCCCAGATGTTACCCCAAGTGCAAACCTGCACGTAAAAGCTAAAGTGGCCTTCACTTATTTATCTGATTTTGTTGGGGATTTTGGCTCCGGCGGTAGGGATCGAACCTACGACCAATTGATTAACAGTCAACTGCTCTACCGCTGAGCTAC
>JAVKDQ010000038.1:0-5912 GCA_040222155.1 Roseovarius sp. | reverse complement strand
AGCTCGGCGGCAGAGGCGGCGCGAGGCTATCTCGAGGCACTCGGGCGCAGGCCCGACACGCGCGGCGCCTTCGGGTCGTTCGGCATCTCCGACATCTGGGTCGAGGCGTGGCAATGGCGCGTGCTGCCCCGGCGCGATGCGTTCCTGCGGGCAGGCCGCGCGGTGGATGCCGGGGGCAGCGAGTGAGGCCCCGCGCGGGCCTCGCGCTGGTCGCGGCGCTCGTCTGCCTCTTGGCGGCACTGGCCCCGGCTACGGCCCAGACCCCGGCCCGGGAGCCTTCCGGCACGCTCGCCGCCCTGAACCGCGCCACCCTCGAGGCGCTCGGTCAGCAGGATACCGCGCTCGCTCTCGCCCGCGCCCGCGCGGCGGTGGAGAAAGGCCGCCAGTTGCCCGCCCCCGAGCCCACCGAATTCGCCTTCGCGCTCAACAATCTCGGCTATACGCTCGGCCTTGCCGGCGAGGCCGAGGCGGCGGAGAAAGCGCTCGGCGCCGCCCTCGCCCATGCCGAGGCCGAGGGGCTCACCGCCACCGAGCCGTGGTTCCTCGCGCTGGCCAACCGCGCGAACCTGCGGGCGGCCGGCGCCGATGGCCCCGGTGCCGAGGCCGATGCCCTGCGCCTGCTCGAGGCCGCGCGCGGCACCGCGTGGCACGGGCGGGCGCTCGGCAATGCCAGCGCCATGGCCTTTCAGCGCGGCGACTACCCCCGCGCCGTCGCCTATCTCGAAGAGCTCATCGCGGTGGAGCCCCAACTGCTCGCCAACAGCTTCGGCGCGGTCTTCACCGCCTATGCCGAGGCCCAGGGTCGGGCCGAGGAGGCGGGCGAAACCGATGCCGCCCTCGCGCTCCTCACCGGGCGGCTCGCGATCGTCCGTCACTACTTGCCACCGGCGGACGCGCGCGAGCCCGCGCAGCTTCTCCTCTGGCAGAAGTTCTTCCAGCTCCACCAATCCGAACGCTACGGCGAAGCCGCCGATGCCCTGCGCGCATGGGCCGCCGAGGGGCCGCTGCCAGAGGCCGAACAGGCCTATCTCGAGGAGATGGCCACGCTCACCCTCACCGCCACGCAGCTTTCCAGCTATTCCGAGCGCCGCGAGGTGCAGCTGCCCTATGCCGAGCTCGCCGCCGCCTTCGCCGAGCTGGCCGGCGGGCCGGATGACCCACGGCTCGGGCTCGCCCTGCGCGAGGTGGCCGCGGCAGAAGGCAATCTCGGCCGCCATGCCGAGGCCGCCGCAACCCTCGAGCGCGCAGCCCGGATCCTGCGCCGCACGCCCGAGGGCCGGCAAAGCCTGCACCTGCTGCTCGACGATCTGGCCGCCAACGCATGGCTGCGTGGCGAGCTTGCCCTTGCCGAAACGCTCTTCGCCCAGAGCAGCCGCGCCTATGAGGCCGCACTGGCCGAGGGCGCGCCGCCGCTCGAACCGATCGACATGGCGATCCAGCTCACCACCCGCGCCCGCCTTCAGGTCGATCTCGGCGCGCCCGAAGAGGCGCTTGCGCTCACCGAGGAGGCCCGTCGCCATTTCGACGAGGACGCGGCCCGGGGCGCCCAGAAATGGAACAGCCGCGCGCAGGCCATGCGCATCCACAACGCCCGCGCGCTCGCCTTCAGCGACCTTGGCCAGCGCGAGGCCGCGCTTTCCGAAATCGACGCAGGCCTCGCCGTGGCCCGCACATCTCTCCCCACCACGCATCCCGACCTCGCACTCGCGCTCGTCAACGCCGCCGATCTGCTGATGGTCAACGGGGCCGAGTCCCGCGCCATGGCCCTGCTCGAAGAGGGTATCGCCCTCTATCGCACCGCCCTGCCCGAGGGCGTGCCGATCGTGGCCGATGCCGAGGCGACGCTCGCCTTCGCACATCTCGCGCGCGGCGCGCAGGCCCCCGCCACGGACCTGCTGCGCCGCGTCACCGCGGCGCGCAAGCTGCCCGCCTACAAGCACGCGCTGCCAGAGGCCTCGGCGGAATTCGAAGCGCTCGCCTGGCTCCTGCTCGACGGGCCCGAGCCACCCGGCCGCGCCACGCTCGACGAGGCGCTCGCCGCCCTGCAATGGACGCAGGTGACCCGCTCCGCCGAGGCGCTCGCGATGATGGAAGCCCGCCTCGCGCTCGACGACCCGCTGCAAGGCGTCTGGCTCCGCCGGCGGCAGGATCTGCGCGAAGCCCATCAGCGCACCTTCTCGCAGCTCCTCGCCAGCTATGCCGAGGCCGAAGCCGAGGCCACGCCCCGCATCACCGCGCTTGAGGCCCGGCAGACCGCGCTCGAGGCGCAACTGGCCGAAACCGAGGCGCAGCTCTTCTCGCTCGGGCTCGAAACCACGGGCATCACCGGCGTCGAGCCCCTCGCGCTCGCGGAGATGCAGGCGCTGCTCGGCCCCGGCGAGGTGCTGGTCACCTTCCTGCTCCCGGGGCTGCGCCCCGATCTGGTGGCGGGGCTCGACAGCTCCTCGAACCACGCCATCGCCATCACCGCCGATACCGTGCAGGTGGCCCGCATTCCCGAAACCAGCCGCAACGCGCTCAACCTCCGCATCGAGGCCTTTCGCTGCTCGGTGGCGGCGAGCGATCCGGGCTGCGGCCCGGGCGCGGCGCCGGCCCTGCGCGGTGCCTTCTCGCTCGACGCACCGGAGACCACGCCGGAAACCACACCCGAAGGCGCCTTCGATTTCGCCACCGCCCACGCGCTCTACACCGATCTCTTCGGCGGCATCGAACCCGCGCTCGAGGGCGCCACCCATCTGCTCATCGCCCCGCCCGCCGACCTGCTCCGCCTGCCCTTCCAAGCGCTCGTCACCACCCCCGGCGCCCAGAGCCTCGGCGAAGCAGACTGGCTCATCCGGCGCCACTCCGTCTCGGTGCTGCCCTCGCTCACCAGCCTGCGCGCCCTGCGCGGCGGTCCGGTGCGCCCCGCACCCGCGCTGGGGCGGATGCTGGGCATGGGCGACCCGGTGATCGGCGCGCCTTCCGGCATCGCCTGCGAAAGCGTCCGCGTGGCCGACCTGCGCTCGGCCGCGGAGATAAACGCGCCGCTCATGGCCCAGACGGGCGATGCCCTGCCCCTCGCCCGCGTCGAGGCCCTGCGCAGCCTGCCCCGCCTGCCCGACGCGGTCTGCGAACTCGAAGCGATCGGCCGGGTCTTCGGGCCCGAGAACACGGCGCTCCATCTCGGTGCCGACGCCACCGAAACGCGCATCAAGGCGCTCGATGCCTCGGGCGCGCTCGCGGGCTACAACGTGCTTGTCTTCGCCACCCACGGCCTCACCGCCGGAGAGACAGGGGCCAACGCGCCCGGGCTGGTGCTCACCCCGCCCGCCACGGCGAGCCTCGAGGATGACGGGTTGCTCACCGCCGCCGAGATCGCCGCGCTCTCGCTCGACGCCCGGCTCGTGGTGCTCTCCGCCTGCAACACAGCCGCCGGCGAGACACCCGAGGCCGAGGGCCTCTCGGGCCTCGCCCGCGCCTTCTTCCACGCCGGCGCGCAGACGCTGCTCGTCACCCATTGGTCGGTCTATTCCGCCGCCGCCGTGGAGGTCTCCACCGGGCTCTTCCAGGCGCTCGAGGCGCATCCCGATGGGCCTCACGCGGCGGCGCTGCGGCGCTCCATCCTCGCCATACTCGACGATCCCGCCGCCGACCCCTTCCGCAAGCACCCCTCCTACTGGGCGCCCTTCGCGGTCATCGGCGCAAATTGAAGCACGGCATCAGGCCGCGCCATCCTTCGCACCCGCCTTCGCGCCCGTCAGCCGAAAGAGCGCCGCCGGGCGATGCCGCCCGCCCGTCGTGGTCTTGTTCAGGTCTTCGAGCTCCCAATGGGTCTTGATCCACTTGCGGAAATTGCGCTTCTCCAGCGGCGCGCCGCTGATCGTCTCGAACACGGTCTGCGCCTGCGAAAGGGTGAATTCCTCCGGCAGGAAGGAAAACACCGCATCGGCCTCCGCCGAGAGATCGGTGGAGATCATCCTCGAGAGCGCCGCGCGTGCCTGCGCGAGAATCTCGGCATGGTCGAAGGCCAGCGGCGGCAACTCGTCGAAGGCGAACCACTCGGCCTTGGCGGCATCGGTGGAGGCCACGAGCGTGGCCCGGTCCATCGGCACCAGCGTCAGGTAGGCCACGGTGATGACACGCTCGCGCGGGTCGCGGCCCGGCGTGCCGAAAGCCCCGATCTGGAAGAAAGGCAGCCCGCTCAGCTGCTCGGGCGTCACGCCCGCCTCTTCCGCAAGCTCGCGCCGCGCGCCATCGGCAAGGTCTTCCTCCATGCCGACAAACCCGCCTGGCAAGGCCCATGACCCCTTGAAGGGCTCCGCCGCCCGCTCGATCAGCGCAACGTTGAGCCGCCCGTCGATGATCGAGAAAACGGCGATGTCGGCGGTGACCGCGGGATGCGGATACTCGTATGTGTAGGCCATGCTCACCTCATTCGTGTAATTTTCACACCATATAGGCGGGCCGCACGGCCGTGTAAAGACGGCTCGTTACGCCGGGCCCGCGCGCCAGAGCGAAACACGGGCCCGAGCAAGGGGCCCAAAACGAGCCTGAAAAACCCGGAATCACCACGCTCACGGGCACCAAACCGCCCGGAATCGCGCAAAGCCCTGCCCCGATCTCAGCCAACACAGCCGGAATCACGCCCCATTTTCCAATTTTGTTTCTTTGTAAATCAATGTCTTGCGAGATTTCACCCGGCAAGGCCAATTAAGTGTATTGTTAACACTATCTGTTATTGTTACGTATACACCATCGAAACACGGCACCGACGCCAACACAACCAAAAGGACCAAGCAAATGATCAAGACCATCCTCTCCGCCGCAACCCTGGCAACCTTCACCGCTTTCGCCTCCACCGCCAATGCCGGCTACTGCGAATGGGTCACCGTCTACGACTACTACGGCAACTGGATCACCCTCTGGCAGTGCTACTGACCCCCGCTTCTCCCTCTCAACCCTCAACCCGAACCCAAGCTTCAAAACTCACTCCCGAAAGGACCGAACCAATGATCAAATCCATCCTCTCCGCCGCAACCCTGGTAACCTTCACAGCCTTCGCCTCCACCGCCAATGCCGGCTACTGCGAATGGGTCACCGTCTACGACTACTACGGCAACTGGATCACCCTCTGGCAGTGCTACTGACCCCCGCCTCCAACCCTCAACCCTCAACCCTCGACCCTCAAACCTCAAACCCGAAAGGACTGAACCAATGCTGAAATCCATCCTCTCCGCCGCCGCCCTCGCCGCTTTCGCAGCCAGCGCCCATGCCGCGACCCCCGCCGCCAGCCTCGCCGATCTCGGCACGCAATCCGCCGAGGCCCCCACCGGCCAGGACAGCTACCAGACCGCCAGCTACTGCGAGTGGATCACCGTCTACGACTACTGGGGCAACTGGGTCACCTACTGGCAGTGCTACTGATCTCCTCCCCTGTCCCTCCTCCCCAACTCAAGGCCCGCCACCCGGCGGGCCCTTTTTTTGTCATCCGGGTTTGAACGCGGCCGGCTCTGATGGCACTCTGGGCCCAACCGATTGCCAGAAAGGACATACCCCCGTGCGCCATACCCTCCCGCTTCTCGCCGCCGCCCTCCTCGCCCTCGCCCCGCAGGGCGCCGAGGCCAGCACGCTCCTACGGCAACTCGAACGCTCGGGCATGACCCAGCAGGATCTCAACATCATGGTGCAAACCGGCAGCACACTCTATGCCGGGGGCGGCGCTCGGGCCGGGGCCGACACGATCTGGTCCAATCCCGAAACCGGCGCCTTCGGCGCGGTCGAGGTGGCATCCGTCTGTTGATTTCCGCTGAGAAGTGACCCGGTAGATCCCCAAATTTTCACTGAGAATTGACCCATGTGAACACGTTGCCCTGACGGATTCGGTCGGGGAGATATGGAGTGATCGACATGGGATTTTTGAGTGTTATCCGACG
>JAVKDQ010000037.1:0-21300 GCA_040222155.1 Roseovarius sp. | reverse complement strand
AAAATCCGCGGGAATGTAACCTTGTTCCGTTTTTCGTTACACCCAAATCTTCGAATATGTGGGTTTTGCAACAAGCCGACTTGGCGAAATATCCCTATTTTGCGGCCGCTAATCGGTTTCCATATGTAAACTTGCCCTGTCCGAGTTTCCGACAACGCAACCGCGAAATCGATGGATTTCGCCGTGTGTCAACCGGCATGCAACCGGAATGGAAACCGAGATGTAAACCGTATGTATACCGAGCATGGGAGCTTCAAGTTTGGGAAGTGCGGGGGCAGCAGAAGGCATCCCCACAGTGCTAACGAGCGAATTCTAGGGCTTCGTTTTGTCGTTGGGATCCGGCGACCAACCTGCCTGCCAGAAGCGAACCATTCCTAATATTTTAACAGATAAGTCTATGCCTTTGTTAGAGACGTCACAAAGAGCCAAAGTGCTTTCTGCTGCGTGCCATTCAGTCTAATGAAGCCGCGCCCTATCTCACGTTCGCTTCATCCAGGAACCAGTTTCTCAACCGCTCTGCCAGTTTCTCGTTTTGCATGCGCGGCATCTTGACGATGTAATAACAATCTCCGGTCACGAGCGTTTTCTCCACCGGGGCGACAAGTTCGCCGGTGGAGATTTCCTTTTGCACGAGGTTCCGGCATACGAGACCTGCGCCGAAGCCGTTGCGGATTGCCGCAAGCAGTAGAGCGGTGCTCGAGAAGCGGAAGCTGCTCTGGAAATCCGTGGCATCCTTGTCGAGCAGCGCGAGCCACTGGGGCACTTCATGCAGGGTTCGTGGGTTGGTGAGAAGGCGCAGCGCTTAGATGCCTACGCGCGTGAGCGTCGCGTGCTTGTCATCGAGGTAGCTCGGCGTCGAAACGAGCGTCACTGCGCGCGGCAGAAGCACGTCGCCGCCCTTTTCCGCGCTTGTAAGCTCCGCGCCCCAGTCGATCGCGATGTCAACCTCGTCGCCGAAGGCTTCGCTCGGGCGGTCCACGTAGACGAGCTCGAAATTGTATTCCGGAAAGCTGTCCGCCAGCCGGCTCAGGCGCGGGGCAAGCCAGGTGTGGGCGAAGGGCGGATGGAGCGCGATGCGGATCGGGACGGATTCCGCCCCGGCCGAGAAACGCTGGCCGGAGGTGGCGATCAGCCCAAGCGCGCTGCGGATTTCCCGCGCGTATTCGCGCCCCGCGGCGGTGATCTCCACGGACCGCCCAGAGCGGTTGAAGAGCGGCGCCCCGAGAGATGCCTCCAGATCGGCGATTCTGTGGCTGACCGCCGAGGGCGTGGTGTTGAGCTCCTGCGCCGCGCCGCGAAATGTTCCGTGGCGGGCGACGGCTTCGAGCATCAACAGGCCGCGAAGGGAGGGAATCTTGAACACCGGCGCCTACTGTTCATTTTTCGTCACTATACATGTCTTTATGTCATTTGACGACGCGGTTTCTTGAATAGAAGATGAAAAAAACACACTCTTGGGAGGAAACACCATGTCCATCGACGCTTTCTCGCGTGTCTCGGCAATCGGCCGTCGCGGGTTCTTGCAGGGAACGGCCGCCGCAGGCGCAACGCTTCTCCTGCCGGGCCGGCTGCGGGCCCAGACGCCCCAGTCCGGCGGGCGGTTCCGCATGGGGATGTCGGAGGCGAACTCGACGGATGCGCTGACGCCCGGCAACGTGGTGGGCTCGATGACCCACCTCATCAACAACTCGATCCGCAACTGCCTGATCGAGCTGTCGCCCTCGGGCGAGCTGGTGCCGGAACTCGCCGAGAGCTGGGAAACCGAGGACGCGAAGACGTGGTCCTTCAAGATCCGCTCGGGCGTCGAGTTCCACAACGGCAAGACGCTGACGCCCGAGGATGTCGTCTATTCCCTCAACCTGCATCGCGGGGAAGAGACCGCCTCCGCCGGTAAATCGGTGATGGCGGCGGCCACCGAGGTGCGCGCGGATGGCGACCGGGTGACCATCGTGCTTGACCAGGCGAATGTCGATTTTCCCTCCTTCCTTACCGACGACAACTTCGTCATCGTGATGGACGGGGCTTCGGCCGAAGAGCTGGCCGGAGGCGGCGTGGGAACCGGCGGCTATGTTGTCGACCGTTTCAACCCCGGTGTCGATTTCATCGGCAAGCGCCATGCGAACTACTGGAAGGAAGGCCGCGCGCATTTCGACGAGATCGAACTGATCGGTATTCCCGATGCCAATGCGCGGATGAACGCGCTGATGGGCGGGCAGGTGGATGCCATCAACAAGCCCGAGGACAAGACGCTGGCCCTTCTCGGGAGCGCATCGGGTGTCAAGATCCAGTCGATCCCGAGCATGAAGCACCTGATCTTCGCCATGCGCGCCGATACGCCGCCCTTCGACAACCCCGATGTGCGGCTGGCCCTCAAGCACGCGATCGACCGTGAGGCGATCCTCAGCACGGTGCTGCGCGGCAACGGCTCGCTCGGCAATGACCAGCCGATCGGCCCCTCCAACCAGTTCTTCGATGCTTCGATCCCGCAGCGGAGCTACGACCCCGAGAAGGCGAAGTATCACCTCGAAAAGGCGGGGCTTTCCAACCTCGAAGTGGAGCTTTCGGCCGCCGAGAACGCCTGGGCCGGTGCGGTTGACGCCGCAACGCTCTATGCCGAGCACGCCAAGGCCGCGGGCATCAACATCAAGGTCGTTCGCGAACCGGCCGATGGCTACTGGTCGAACGTTTGGATGAAGAAGCCTTGGTTTGCCTCCTGGGCCGCCGGGCGCGTGAGCGAGAACCTGATGATGACGCTCACCTATTCCGCCGGCGCGAAGTGGAACGAAACCTATTGGGACAATGCGCGGTTCAACGAATTGCTCGTGGCCTCGCGCGCCGAGACGGATGCGGCGAAGCGTGCGGAGATGATGTCGGAGATGCAGCTCATCATCCGCGACGATGGCGGATCGGTCATCCCGGCATTCGCCAACTGGAACCTCGCGCTGTCCGACAAGGTTGGCCATGGCGAGATCGCCGGGCAGTGGGACAACGACGCCCGCCGCTGCACCGAGCGCTGGTGGTTCGCCTGAGGTTACCTCCCCGGACAGGGGCGCCGGGTTTCGACCTCGCGCCCCTGGCTGAATGACGTCGCATTCCAAAGGCATCTTGCATGTTGAATACTGATCTCCGCCCGGCGGACTCGCGCCGCGCCCCGGTTGCGGCCCATCGTCTGAAGCCGTTGCTCGAACCGCAGAGCGTAGCCCTTGTCGGCGCCTCGCCGCGCGAGGAAACCATCGGCAACCTGACGCTGAAGACCATGAAACAGGCGGCCTATGGGAGCCGTCTCTACCCGGTCAATCCGAAATATGACGAGATCGAAGGGCTTCGCAGCTATCCCGATCTCGATGCTCTTCCCGAGCGGGTCGACATGGCGCTGCTCAACCTCGCCTCGCACCGGATGGAGGAGGCGCTGGAGGCGGCGATCGCGGCGGAGGTCGGCTCTGTCCTGATCCTCGATCCGTTGCATATCGAGGGCGAAACCGGCGGCGACGCTCTGATCGCGCGTTTGCGCCGCCGTGCTGCCGATGCGGGGCTGCCCGTCTGCGGCGGAAACTGCGCCGGCATCCTCGATTACAGCACCCGCAGCTTCGCGACCTTCTTCCAGCCGCCCACCACGCCCGCGGGGGGCATTTCGCTGATCGCCCATTCGGGGATGATGCTGGTCTGGACCCGGTCCGACCCGCGCTATCGCTTCGACATGGCGCTGCATGTCGGGCAGGAAGTGGGCGTGACGCAGGACGAGTATCTCGACTACATGCTCGACCGCCCCACGACCAAGGTCGTCGCCATGTTCGTCGAGGGGGTGCGCAACCCCGAGGGCATGGACAGGGCCCTGCGCAAGGCGCTCGACGTGGGCAAGCCGGTGGTGATCTGCATGGTCGGCCGCACGAAGCGCGGCGCCTCGCTGTCCGTCACCCATACCGGTGCCACGGTGGCCGATGGCGACCTTGCGCGCGCCTTCTTCGAGGCTCGAGGCGCGGTCGTGGTCGAGACGCTGGATGACATGTATAACACGGCGCTCCTCCTCGAGCAGGGCCGTCGCGCGCCTGCGGATGGAGCTGCCTATGTGCTCGACTCCGGCGGATGCCGCGGCCTTCTGGTGGACCGCGCCGAGGCGCTCGACGTGAAGCTCGCCACGCTCACCGAAGACACCTCGAGCCGTCTCAAGGCGCAGATCCCGCCGATGCTGGTGCCGGTCAACCCGTTCGATGGTGCGGGGCCGGTCGACGAGAATTACGCCAAGGTCTTCGAGATCGGCTACAAGGAGATCGAGAGGGACCCGAATGTGGGGCTGATCGGAATCGAGTTTCATTTCAACGACAGGTTCAACCCGCGCGTGGGCGCCGTAGAGGCGATGCTGAACGCCTGGGAGGTGTCTTCGAAGCCGTTCTTCTATTTCACCAGCATCACCCCGCTGCCCAACGAGGGCCTTGGGATCCGTCTGGCAGACATGGGTATTCCGGCGATCGACGGGCAGGACAATGCGCTGCGCGTCGCCAAGTGGTTCATGCGCAGCCAGAACCTGCGCGACGAGGCGCGGGCTCGGGCAGAGGCGCTGGCGGGAGGCGACAAAAGTGTCAAGTTCTCGGATGCGCAGCACGACAGGCTGGCGGCACCGGGCGCAATGAGCGAGGCTGAAAGCCTTGCGCTGCTCGAAGGCCTCGGGATGCCGGTTGTAACCTCGCGTCACTGTTCGGGGATCAGGGAGTTGTGCCGGGTCGCGAAAGAGATCGGCTATCCGGTCGTGCTGAAGGCCGATGTGGCGGGCTTGCATCACAAGACGGAAGCGAAGGGCGTGGTGCTGGGATTGGCTGACGAGGCGGCGCTAAGGCGCGCGCATGAGGCGATGGCGGCAAACGGGCTCGGCGAGAGCCGCGTGGTTCAGACCTTCGTAACCGATGGCGTCGAGTTCTCGCTGGGAATGCTCGTCGATCCGGATTTCGGGCCTTTCGTGACCCTGAGCGGCGGTGGGCGGAACGTGGAGCTTTTCCGCGAACGCGTGGTGATGCCGGCGGAGATGAGCGCCGAGGATGCCCGGCGAGCGGTCAGTGCGCCGGCCGTTGCCCGCCTGCTCGACGGCGCGCGCGGTTTCATCCCCGATACGCAGTCGCTGGCCGAGGCCCTGCATCGCTTCGGACGGATTGCCCTTGCTCTCGCAACGCATGTGCGGGAGATCGACATCAACCCGGTCGTGGTCACGGAGCGGGGGGCCATCGCGGTCGATGCGCTGATCGTCAGGCGCTGAACAGGGAGAGCGCGCAATGGGACGTTTGCCGGCACTGATTGCCAAGCGTATCGCCTTCGGCGCGCTCTCGCTGGTCGCGGTGTCGCTCATCATCTTCTACGCGGTCGAGCTGCTGCCCGGCGATCTGGCGGAAGCCATTCTCGGGCAGGCCGCCACGCCGGAAACGCTTCAGGCGATGCGTGCCGAGCTGGGGCTCGACCGGCCCGCGCCCGTGCGTTACCTCGAGTGGATCGGCGGCGTGGCCACGGGTGATCTGGGCACGTCGCTGGCCAGCGGGCGGGAGGTGGTCGAGCTGATCGGCGTGCGCTTCGGGGCCACGCTCTTTCTGGCCGCCTACGCCGCGCTGATCTCGGTGCCACTGGCGCTGCTGCTCGGCATGGCATCGGCGCTCTTCCGCAATTCGCGCTTCGACAGGGGCGTTAACGCGGGCGCGCTCTTCGCGATCTCCTTTCCCGAATTCTTCATCGGCTACCTGCTGATCTACCTTCTGGCGCAGGGTGGGCTCTTTCCGACCATGTCGCGCATCACCGAGGACATGGATATGGGCGACCGGCTCTACAACGCCTTTCTGCCCGCGCTAACGCTGACCTTCGTGGTGACCGGCTACATGATGCGCATGACACGCGCGGCCATCCTCAACGTGCTGTCCGCCCCCTATATCGAGATGGCGCGCCTGAAGGGCGTGCGGCCCCGCGACGTCATCACGCGCCACGCGCTGCCCAATGCGGCCTCGCCCATCGTCAACGTCATCTCGCTGAGCCTTGCCTATCTCATCACCGGGGTCGTGATGGTGGAGGTCGTCTTCGTCTATCCGGGTGTCGGGCAATTGCTGGTCGATTCAGTCGTGCGGCGCGATCTGCCGGTGATCCAGGGTGTGAGCCTGCTCTTCGCCTCGGTCTACATCCTGCTGAACCTCGCCGCCGATGTCATCTCGATGCTGAGCAACCCGAGGATCCTTCATGCCCGCTAGCCGCGCCGAAACCCTGAGAACCGTGGGCGAGGCGCCCTTTGCCGCCAAGCTCGGCATGGGCATCGTGCTGGCCTATCTCGCCGTGGCGATTTTTGCGCCGCTTCTCGCGCCCTTTTCGCAAAGCGAGATCGTCGGCGGGCCATACGAGGCTGCCTCGGCGCGCTCCTGGCTGGGCACCGATGCGCTGGGGCGCGACTTTCTCACCCGCATCCTCTACGGCATTCGCAACACCGTGGGCATCGCACTCATAACCACGGTCGTGACCTTTCTCTTCGGCGCGTTCTTCGGGCTGCTTGCGGCGGTGCGCGGCGGATGGGTGGACCAGCTGCTCTCGCGGATCGTCGACATCCTGATGTCGATCCCGGCGCTGATCTTCAAGCTGCTCCTGCTCTCCATCGCGGGCGCCTCGATCGTCAATCTCATCCTCATCGTGGCCTTCGTCGACTCCACCCGCGTCTTCCGCCTTTCGCGGGCCGCGGCGGGTGATGTGGCGGTGATGGAATACATCGAAGCCGCGCGCCTGCGCGGCGAGAATTTGCTGTCGCTGATGTTCCGGGAGACACTGCCAAACATCATCGCGCCGCTCGCCGCGGAGTTCGGCGTGCGCTTCAGCTTCGTCTTTCTGGTGATCTCGAGTCTGTCCTTCCTCGGCATCGGCATCCAGCCTCCCGCTGCCGATCTGGGCTCGATGGTGCGCGAGAACGCGGCGCTCATCAGCTTCGGCCGGATCACGCCGCTCATTCCCGCTTTCTGCATCGGCCTGCTCACCATCGGCGTCAACTTCATGGTGGATTGGCTTCTGCACCTGACCAGCGGATTGAAGGACTGACCCATGACCACCAAGCCGCTTGTCGAGATCAGCGATCTCAAGATCGAAGGGCTCCGGGGCCGTGAATGGACGCCGATCATCAAGGGCGAGAGCCTTGCGCTCGAGCCGGGCAAGGTGCTGGGGCTCGTGGGGGAATCCGGCGCCGGAAAATCCACGCTCGGACTTGCCGCGATGGGCTATGTGCGGCCCGGTTGCCGGATCGCGGGCGGACGCATTTCCTTCGACGGCACCGACATCACCAATGCACCGGAGCCGGTGCTGCGCGCGCTCTGGGGAAAGCGCATCGCCTATGTCGCGCAATCGGCGGCGGCGAGCTTCAACCCGGCTCACCGCATCCTGCGCCAGCATTGCGAAGCACCGCGCGACCGTGGAACCGACAAGACGCTCGACCCCAGGCAGGATGCGGTCGATCTCTACACGCGCATGCGCCTGCCGGACCCCGAGCATATCGGCTTCCGGTTTCCGCATCAGGTATCGGGCGGGCAGTTGCAGCGGATGATGACCGCCATGGCAATGGCCTGCCGGCCCGATCTCATCATCTTCGACGAACCGACCACCGCGCTCGATGTGACGACGCAGATCGAGGTGCTGGAGTCGATCCGCCGGATCGTGCGGGAGTTCGGCACCTCGGCCATCTACATAACCCACGATCTGGCGGTGGTCGCCCAGATGGCCGATGCGATCAAGGTGATGCGCCACGGCGAAACGGTGGAGGAAGGCCCCGTGCGGCAGATGCTGCACGACCCGCAGCAGGACTACACAAAAAGCCTCTGGTCGGTGCGCGCGCTCCGGGCCGATGCGCCTCCGGCTTTCGCCGAAGGGGCAAAGCCGGCGATAGAGCTGCGAGATGCAAGCGCCTCCTACGGGCCGGTGCGCGTTCTGGAAGACATCAACTTCTCGGTCGCTCCCGGCCGCACCATGGCGATCGTGGGTGAATCGGGCTCGGGAAAATCGACGCTCGCGCGCGTCGTCTGCGGGCTCTTGCCGCCCGACACGGGCGAGGTTCGGGTCAAGGGCGCCGTGCTCGCCCCTGATTACCGCGCGCGCAGCACCGAAGGGCTACGCAGCGTGCAGCTTATCTACCAGATGGCCGATACGGCGCTCAATCCGCGCAAGACGGTGGGTGAGCTGATCGGGCGGCCCGCCTCGCTTTACCTCGGTCTGCGCGGTGCGGCCTTGCGGCAGCGGGTGCGCGAGCTGATGGAGATGGTGCAGCTTGATCCGGATGGGCTGATGGCCGCGCGGCCGAGCGATCTTTCGGGCGGGCAAAAGCAGCGCGTCGGCATCGCCCGTGCCCTTGCCGCCGATCCGAGCGTGATCATCTGCGACGAGGTCACGAGCGCCCTCGACCAGATCGTCGCCGTGGAGGTGCTGAAGCTGCTCGCTGAAATCCAGAGAGACCTTGGCGTAACCTATCTGTTCATCACCCATGATTTCGAAGTCGTCGAAGCGATCGCACATGACGTGACGGTGATGCAGAATGGCCGGATCGTGGCGCAGGGGCCAAAGGCAAAGGTGCTGAACGCGCCTCATCACCCCTATGTCGCGGAGCTTCTGAGCGCGGTTCCCCAGAGAGACAAGAACTGGTTGAGCCGCGTATCTAAAGCGCGCCGCGCCAACGCGAAGGACCAAGAGAGATGATGAACGACCCGCTTCTGCAGCCCTACAAACTGAAGCACCTGACCCTGCGCAATCGGATTATGACCACCAGCCACGAGCCCGCCTACCCGGAGAATGGAATGCCGAAGGACCGCTACCGGCTCTACCATCTCGAGCGCGCGAAGGCCGGTGTGGCGCTGACGATGACGGCCGGGTCGGCCTCTGTCGCGCGCGACAGCCCGCCTGCCTTCAACAACGTGCTCGCGTGGAAAGACGAAGTTGTTGGCTGGATGAAACGCCTTGCCGACGATTGCCACGAGGCGGGCGCGGCGGTGATGATCCAGCTCACGCATCTTGGGCGCCGCACACGTTGGGACAAGGGCGACTGGCTGCCCGTCGTGGGGGCGGGGCCTTCGCGCGAGCCGGCGCATCGTGCCTTTCCCAAGATCATCGAGGATTGGGACATCGCCCGCATCGTGGAGGATTACGCCGATGCCGCCGAGCGCATGAAGGCCGCGGGCCTCGATGGGGTGGAATTCGAATGCTACGGGCACCTGATGGATCAGTTCCTGAGCCCCGCCACCAACGCCCTCGACGGCCCCTATGGCGGCGCGCTCGACAACCGGCTGCGCTTCGCAATGGAGGTGCTTGCGGCCTGCCGTGAACGGGTGGGCGAGACCTTCCTGCTCGGTGTGCGCTACACGGCTGACGAGGATGCCGAGGGCGGCATCCCGGTGGAGGAGGGGGTGGAGATCGCGCGGCGGTTCAAGGCCTCCGGTCTGGTTGACTTCGTCAATGTCATCCGCGGCCAGATCCATACCGACCCGGCGCTGAGCAAGGTGATTCCGCTGCAGGGGATGCGCTCCGCGCCGCATCTCGATCTCGCTGGCCGCATCCGGGCCGAAGTGGGCCTTCCCACCTTCCATGCCGCGCGCATTCCAGACGTGGCCACCGCGCGCTATGCCGTGTCTTCCGGTCAGCTCGACATGGTGGGCATGACCCGCGCGCACATGGCCGACCCGCATATCGTGAAGAAGATCGCCGAAGGGCGGGAAGAGGACATTCGCCCCTGCGTGGGCGCCACCTATTGCCTCGACCGGATCTACCAGGGCGCGCCCGCGCTTTGCATCCACAACCCCTCGACCGGGCGCGAGGCTGAAATCCCGCATCAGGTGGACCCTGCGCAGACACCGTGCCGCGTGGTGGTCGTGGGCGCCGGCCCGGCGGGGCTCGAGGCCGCGCGTGTGGCGGCAGAGCGCGGTCACCGCGTCACCGTTTTCGAAGCGGCAGACCAGCCCGGCGGACAGGTGCGCCTGACCGCCCAGACCAGGCGCAAGGCCGAGATGATCGGCATCATCGACTGGCGGATGGCGCAATGCGCGGCGCGGGACGTGGAGTTTCGCTTCAACAGCTACGCCGAGGCGGCGGATGTGATGGCGCTGGAGCCTGATGTGGTGATCGTGGCCACCGGCGGCTTGCCCCGAAAGGACATTCTCGAGGAAGGCAACGACCTGACCGTATCGGCATGGGATATCCTGACGGGGGATGTCGAGCCCGGGCGCAACGTGCTGCTCTTTGACGATGCCGGCGACCACGTGGCGATGCAGGCCGCCGAAAAGCTCGTCGAAAGCGGGGCGCGCGTGGAGGTGATGACGCCCGACCGCAGCTTCGCGCCCGAGGTAATGGGGCTCAACCTTTCGCCCTACATGCGGGCGATGCAGGGTAAGGGTGCGACCTTCACGGTAACCTACCGTCTCAGGGGCGTGCAGCGCGCGGGCAACGAACTCTCCGCCGTGATCGGCTCCGACTACACGGATCTGCGCGAGGAGCGGCTCGTGGACCAGGTGATTGTCAACCACGGCACGGAGCCGCTCGACGAGATCTATTTCGAGCTCAAGCCGCAGTCTCGCAACCTTGGCGCCGTGGATTACGAGGCGTTGGTCGCGGGGCTGCCGCAGCAGGTCGAGGGCGGCCCCGGAGCATTCTCGCTCTTCCGCATCGGCGATGCAGTTTCGGCGCGTAACACTCATGCGGCGATTTACGATGCGCTGCGGCTTATGCGGGTAATGTGATGATCCGCGCCAGTTCGCATTCAGACCGTCTGAGCACAATCCGGCTGGAGGATCTCGCCGGGCATGTAACGTGGCGGGGGGTGGCTGACGCGATTGCAGAGGGGCACCGGCGCGACCAGCCCGAGCTTGGCGATGTTCTGCTGGAACAAGACGGCTGCGCGTGGCTCACGCGGGCCGCGCGCATCAGGGGGTTGGGCAGCCTCACCAAGGTCGCCTCCGTCTATCCGGACAACCCGGCGAAGGGGCTCGCCGCGATTCATGGCGCGGCGATCCTGATGGATGACGAGACGGGCAAGGTTTGCGCGATCATCGACAACGATGCGCTGACCCGCGTCAAGACGGCGGCGGATTCGCTTCTGGGAGCCCGCCTGCTCGCGCGGCCCGAGGCTTCGCGCTACCTTGTCGTGGGGGCGGGAACGGTCGCCGGCGATCTGGTGCGCGCCATGGGGTCCGAATTCGACTTCGAGAGCATTTCGATCTGGAACCGCACGTCGGAGCGCGCGGAGCGGCTATGCGCGGAGCTGGCCGGGGAAGGCATAGAGGCTGCCGCTGTTACGGATCTCGAAGCGGCCGTCAGAGCCGCCGATATCGTCTCTGCCGCCACCATGTCGCGCGCACCTCTGGTGCTTGGCGCATGGGTGCGGCCCGGCACCCATGTGGACCTCGTGGGCGCGTTTACCCCCGAGATGCGCGAGAGCGACGATGCGCTCATTGCCTGCGCGCAGATCTTCGTAGATTGCAGGCTCACCACCGAGACCCGGACGGGCGATCTGGCAGGGCCGCTCGCACGCGGCGTGATCGGCCCGCAGGATATCCGTGGTAGCCTATACCCGCTCTGCAATGGCAAGGCCGGGCGCGAGGGAGCCGATGCGATCACCCTCTTCAAGAACGGAGGCGGCGGCCATATCGACCTGATGGTCGCGCAGCACCTGTTCAGCTGTCTCTCTTCCGCGGGACGGGCATGATTTCTGATACCGCGGCCAGCCTTTGGGCCAGCACCACCAGGGAGAGGGTCGTGGCGCCATCGATCTCCCGCGATCAGAAGGTGGATCTCGTGGTGATCGGTGGCGGCTTCACGGGCTGCGCGGCCGCGCTCGAAGCGGCGAAATCGGGCGCATCGGTCTGCCTTCTGGAGGCCCGAACCATCGGGCATGGCGGCTCTGGCCGGAATGTGGGTTTGGTCAATGCCGGGCTCTGGCTGCCACCCGACGAGATTGTCGAGATCCTGGGCGAAACGCGCGGCAGACGGTTGATGGATGTGCTTGGAAAGGCGCCGCAACAGGTCTTCGACCTGATCGGCGCGCACCGTATAGAGTGCGAGCCGATACAGGCAGGCACATTGCACCTGGCGCATGCGGAGAAGGGGCTCGATGACCTCGCGGCGCGCCATGCGCAGGGCAACCGAATCGGCGCGCCGATCCGGCTGCTCAGCAGGGAAGAAACGATTGCGCGAACCGGCTCGGAAGCCTTCTGCGGGGCGCTCTTCGATCCGCGTGCGGGCACGATCCAGCCTCTCGCCTATTGCGCCGGTCTGGCCCGTGCCGCGCGCCAGAGCGGCGCGCTCGTGTTCGAACACTCGGCCGTGCAGACCGTGGAATTTCGCTCAGGGCGCTGGGTCGTCGATGCCGCGGGGCATTCGATAGAAGCCGGGGCCCTTCTGATTGCCACCAATGCCTATCATCGGCCGATCTCCGGCGCCCCAGCGCCCGCCTACATACCGGTTCACTATTGCCAGTTTGCAACGGCCCCGATACCGGAAGATCTGCGCGCGAGCCTGTTGCCTGGAGGAGAAGGGTGCTGGGACACGGCCCTCGTGATGAGCTCCTTCCGCTTCGACAGGGCAGGGCGCATGATTGTCGGCGGGATCGGCAACGTGGATGGTCGCGGCGCGACGATCCATAGCGACTGGGCTCGCCGCAAACTGCGTGCGGTGTTTCCCCAGATCCGCGACCTGCGTTTCGAACATGTTTGGACGGGCCGGATCGCAATGACCTCCGATCATGTTCCGCATATCGTTGCACCGGGTCCGAACGCATACGAGGTTTTCGGCTATTCCGGCAGGGGGATCGGGCCGGGCACGGTCTTTGGCACGGCTGCCGCGCAGGCGCTTCTGACCGGTGCCGAAGACGCCTTGCCGCTGCCCCCGCAACCTTCGCACCAAGAGGCCTTCACCGGTTTGCGCGGCACCTATTACGAGTTCGGCGCGGCCGCGATGCACCTGATCGCCCATCGCATGCCCGAGAAACGGAATCCAACGAGCAGATAACCGGCAGGATCAGGCTTGACGTATTGGTTCAAGTCGATCCTGCTTCAGTTCTCGACTTCGAAGCGCAGGCCGTCTTCTGAAAGGAAAAAAGCTGCCATAGAGCTCCTGTAATGGGAGCTTCCGCTCGGGCAGATGCAGTGGCGCCAGAAAGCATCCCCTTCGCACAACGCCAGTATATATAGGGCTTGGTCTTGTAGTTGGAATCCGGCGACCAACCTGCCTGCCAGAAGCGAGCCAGTTCTTGATTTTGGTGCAAGGGCGTCTCTGCTGTTCGCAGCCTGATTTGCCTTAGCAAAACAGTCCTTTGCCGTCGATGGAGCCAACATATAAGTGCTGCGAAGCCAGACTGCGGCTAGAGATGACGCAAGAGGGATACTCGGCATGGCTCTCAACCCCTGCAAGTGACGCCTGGTCCTGTCACGTCGTGATAGACGTCTCTTCACGTCCCGTGGCCAGAAACTCCCTGATAGTCGGGTCGATTTTGCGGCTGTCGGATTTGTAGATACCGCAGGATCTCAAGACCTCTCGCGCCGAGCGATAGTTGCCGACCCGTTTCCAGACAACATCAGAGGCAAACGGGGTTCTGCGCGGGAGAGATGCGAGGAACGTCATCTTGCCGAAAAGATACTGCTTCCCGTGCCGGTGCGGCGGTATCAGGATGGACATGCTGAACGCGCCCTGATTGCGTTCCTCGTAGTCGATCACGAATATGCGCCCGCTGTGATAAGCTGCCTTGCCGTCGCACCTTGTCCAGCTTCGCGATTTCGAGGTTTGGTTTCGGAGGGTTTCGACCAGGCGTGTGTGCACGCTTCCGCTACGTTCGTCGAGAAACATCGCGTTTACCACGATTCTGCCAGGGGCCGCCGGAGAGAGAAAATGCACGAGGTAGGCACCGAGCAAAGGCCGGAGCTTGGAGATGTCGCCGGGAAACGCCAGCGCGAAAGGATCGCGTCGCCGGTCCTTCAGGGACCGCTTCTGCCGCCTGAGCGTAGCGACGAGGGTGTCGTGCGGGCCGAGCAAGGTGCTGTCTTCCAGTTCGAAGAATGCCGCGATCCTGCGTAGATTATGCGGCGAGGGGCGGGACCGCTCGCTGAGATACTTGCTGAACTGCTGATGGTTGATCCCGATTTCGCGGCAAACCTGGGCCACGGAAGGTTTCTCTGCGCAAAGATAGCGCAGGTTAAAGGCGAGCTGGTCTGACATCGGTTGGGCCTCTTCCACGCACGGAAAGCTTAAACTCGCTTAATATAGCATAGGCTTGCTTAATTGATCGAGATAGAGATTCGGCCGATCCATGCGCAAACAACCCAACGGGAGACCGCGACATGGACAAGCAGACTTACCTGACTTCCCTTACGAACCGTTTCACGGATCGCCAGATTGATCGGCGTGACTTCATGTGGGGCGCACTTGCCACGGGGCTGAGCGTTACCGCCGCGACTTGGCTTGCAGATCGTGCCGCCGCCGCCACGCCTAGGAAAGGAGGAATGCTCACCGCAGGCCTGGGCCACGGTGCCACGACCGATACGCTGGATCCTGGCCGTCTCGAAGCAGGCTTCCTCATTCCGCTGGCTCTCGGCATCAACGGCTACCTCACCGAGGTGGACGCGAATAGCGCCGTCCGACCTTCGTTGGCAGCGTCGTGGGAAGCATCTCCCGATGCTCGCACATGGACATTCAGGCTGCGTGACGGGGTAGAGTTCCACAACGGAAAACCCGTGACCGTGGAAGACGTGATCGCATCCATCAATTACCACCGTGGAGAGGATTCCAAGTCAGCCGGAGCGCCCCTCGTTGCCAGCGTCGTCGACATCCGCGCCGACGGTCCAGGCGCTGTGGTGATCGAGCTTGACGCCGGCAATGCCGACTTTCCTGCGGCGCTCAGCGATTACCACTTTCCGATACTGCCGTCCGCGGGCGGCGAGATCGACTGGCAGTCCGGCATCGGCTGCGGAGCCTACCGTCTCGACAGTTTCCAGCCGGGGGTATCCGCCGAGCTTTCCCGCTTCGAGAACCACTGGTCCGATGCCGTCGGCCATGTAGACACGTGGCGCCTTTTGACGCTGCTCGATACCAACGCGAGAATGACTTCCGCTGTCGCAGGCGATGTCGATATCATCAACAAGGTCGATCTCAAGACGGCGGCGCTCTTCGCGCGCAAGCCAGGCATCAACCTTAACTCCGTGGCCGGGACGCAGCACTATTCCTTCCCGATGCTGACCAACACGCCGCCATTCGACGACAATAACGTGAGGCAGGCTATCAAGTGGGCGATTGATCGCGACGAACTGGTCGAGAAAATCCTCTTCGGATATGGAGCAGTGGGCAATGACCATCCGATCGGCTCGGGTCAAAGGTTCTTCAACACCGAACTGGAGCAGAAAGCCTTTGACCCTGACAAGGCGCGGTTCTTCCTGAAACAGGCAGGGCTCGATAGCCTCGACGTGAAGCTATCCGCCTCTGATGCAGCTTTCCCTGGCGCGATCGATGCCTGTCTTCTGATCCAGAATTCGGCGCGGCAGTGCGGAATCAATGTCGAGGTGGAACGTGAGCCCAATGACGGCTACTGGAGCGATGTGTGGAAGAAGGCGCCGTGGTGTGCGAGTTACTGGGCAGGTCGGCCGGTGGAAGACCTGATGTTCTCGCTGGCCTTCAAATCCGGTGTCTCGTGGAACGAAAGCTACTGGTCGAACGAGCGTTTCGACACGCTGCTGGTGCAGGCACGTGCCGAACTTGACGAGGCCAAGCGCCGCGAGATGTATTTCGAAATGCAGGATATCGTGGCCAACAAGGGCGGCGTGGCCATTCCGATGTTTGCGTCCTACGTCTTCGCGACAAGCGATGCGGTGGGCACGCCCGAGACATTCGCCTCCAACCAGGATCTCGATGGCGCGAAGTTCATGGAGAGGTGGTGGGCTGTCTGATACCGGCCACTGTCAGGTATGAAATTGGGCGAACCGGGAACGGTCCGGTTCGCCTTTCCCGCGCGCCAGGAGCCGGGTTACACTCATCGAAACACTGTGCGGAGGACTGGTGATGAAATTCTTCATGGCCATGCTATCCACCGAAACCAATACCTTTTCGTCGATGCCAACCGCGATGTCTGGTTTCGAGGAATTCTATCTTCGTCACGGGACCGCAACGCAGGATCCGCCCAACCTGATGACGGAAGCGCTGCATGTCTGGCGAAGGTGCGCGGAGCAGCTGGGCTGGCAAGTGTTCGAAAGCCTCTCTGCCATTGCCGAACCCGCCGGTCCGACCGTTGCCGCTACCTACGAGGCGCTGCGGGACGAGATCCTTTCCGATCTGGAGCGTGCGGGCGGCGCCGACGTGATCCTGCTGCAGCTTCACGGTGCGATGGTGGCCGAGCACGTGGAGGATTGCGAGGGCGATATCCTTGCAGCCGTGCGCGCGCGCTGCCCTAACGCCATCATCGGGGTCAGTCTCGATCTGCATTGCCACCTGACCGAAGCCATGCTGAACGCGGCCGATCTGATCGTCACCTTCAAGAAATACCCGCATGACGACGCCACCCCGCGTGCGCAGGAACTCTTCGATCTCGCGCTGCGTATGGCGAGGCAGGAGATCCGCCCTGTCTGCCGCATGTTCGATTGCCGGATGCTGGGGCTCTACCTGACCAAGGACGGCGAGATGAAATCGGTTGTGCGCGAGATGTTGGCGCTGGAGGCGCAGCCGGGAATTCTTTCCGTATCGCTTGCGCATGGTTTCCCTTGGGCTGATGTGGCCGACGTGGGCACACGCGTGCTGGTGATCGCCGATGGCGACGGCCGGCTTGCTTCCGAAACGGCGGAGCGTTTCGGGCGCTCCTTCTTCGCGCGTCGGCACGCTCTTTGCGCGAGATACCCGGATCTCGGCACGGCTCTGGACCGGGCCATGCGGATACCTGAAGGTCCGGTTGTTCTGGCCGACATGGGCGATAACTCCGGCGCCGGCGCTCCCGGGGATTCAACTGTGGTGCTGCGCGAGATCTTGCGGCGCGGGATGACAAATGTCGCCGCGGGGCTGTTCTGGGATCCGGTTGCGGTTCGCATCTGTTCGGATGCCGGCGAAGGGGCCGAACTCTCGCTGCGGCTCGGTGGCAAGATCGGGCCGGATTCAGGCGACCCAATTGATGTTCGCGCAACAGTGATGCGTATGGCCTCCGGGATTGGCCAGCATCTCGGCGAAGGTCTCGAGCCACTTGGAACCGTGGTCTGGCTCCGTTTGCCGGGGCAAATCGACCTTCTCGTCAACGACCTGCGCACGCAGGTCTATCATCCGGAAGCCTTCGAGCAACTGGGCATTGCACTGGCTGTCAAGCATCTCGTGGTTGTGAAATCGACATTCCATTTCTACGCGCCGTTCAAAGCCATTGCCACAGAGGTGATCCAGGTGGCGACACCTGGAGGCAGCTCGCCGGATTTCGAGAAGCTCACCTATCGGAATGGCGGGACGAGTTGCTGGCCATTCGTGGAGGATCCCTTGCAGAGGGATCTCGAAAAGCTTGCGATCCATCACTGAACCGAGAAACGCGGCGATCTGAGCGGCTCCGATGGCGGAGGCCGATCAACGAACCAGCTGATCTGTAGTCTGTGCCGCAGGATACGGCGGGGCGCGTTCGAATGCCCGCCCAGCGCTTTAGACATTAGAGCGCTGAGCAGGAGGCAAGGGGTTAGTATTTTCCGGCGATGGTTCAGAAAAACGCTTCGCGGATTCGGTCAAGCATGTTTGAACGGTCTTTCCGGGCGGCGAGAGCAGTTTCCATATCGACCCTCACGAATTGCGTGGGTGTGTTGGGCTGCAGCTGCCCAATAAGGTCCATATCTGCGGAAATCACGGTGCCGAGCATGAAATAGCCGCCGCCAGAGACCGCGTCCCTGTGCAGCACGATGGGCTCCTTGCCGCTCGGCACCTGCACTGAACCGTAGGGGTAGCAGGCATCTGTAATGTTGGAGGGGTCGGAGCCGGCACTGAAAGGCTGTTCGCGCGGCACGAAATCGAGTGGGCGTCCGCCCTGAAAGCGGTAGCCCATCCGGTCAGCCTCGTTCGCCACTTTCCAGGTGTCGTCGAAGAAGGTGCCTTGCGCGGCCTCGGTGATGCGGTGCCAATAAAGCCCCGGAAGCACCCTGAGTTCGGCCGAAGCTCCGGGCAGGCGGCGCAGCTCCTGCGGCACGGACGCACCGGCGGTTGCCGCGCCGGATGATTTTCCGAGCGGTAACTCGTCGCCGGGCTGCACAGCGCGGCCGTCGACCCCGCCAAGCGCGCCGATCGGGTAGGTGGCGCGGCTGCCCAGATAGGGCGGCGTATTGATCCCACCGGAGATGGCGATATAAGCGCGCGCCCCTGCCTTGAGGAAGTCGAAGGAGAGCACCTGGCCCTTCTTGACGTTGAGAGCCGTCCATGTGGCCTGCTCTTCGCCATCGATCTTGGGCGGCAGCTCGGCGCCGCATACGGCGACCATGGCGTCTTGGGTGAATTCGAGCTCCGGCCCCACGAAGACGGCTTCGAGCCCCGCGGCATCTTCCGGGTTGCCGACCAGCAGGTTCGCGGCGCGCATCGCGAGCCTATCCATTGCGCCCCCCATCGGAATGCCCAGATGGTAGTAGCCCGGGCGCCCGAGATCCTGGATTGTGGTCATGATCCCGGCTGAAATGACGTTAATCGGCATAGAGAGCCTCCATCAGCTTGGCATTGGTGCCGTCCATGTCGGCATTGAAATCGTCGAGGGAGAAGACGACATCGGCGGTGCGCGGTTCGAACCGCCCGGCCTGAACGTCGGCGACGATGGTTTCGTATTCCTCCCGGTCGATCGGGCGCCATTTCACGATGTCGCCGGGTTTGAAGAACACCATGAAGTCCTTCAGGTAGGGTGTCTTCTGGAGTGGGTCGAAAATCGTCATCGGGGTGATGCCGAACATCTGGTAGCCGCCCGCGCCGCGCACCGAGTAAATACAGGAGAATGAGCCGCCATAGCCCACGGTCTGCTTCGGCGTGTCGGTGCGAGGGGTGAGGTATTTCGGCACTTGGATCTGTCGTGCCCGGTCGACCATCTGGTAGAGGAAGGGTAGGCCAGAGACGAAGCCCACCATCGAGACGAACCACGGCGCGCTGTGATGGGCCTCTATGAAGGCCGCAACGCTATCGTAGCCGTTGATCTTGGCGGCATATTCCAAATCGGTGCCGTTGGGATCCTGGTGGCGCTCCCGGAAGCGCATGAGCGTCTCGTGCGTCCAGGGATCCTGGTAGAAAACCGGCACTTCCACGATGCGCGTGTTTAGCTTGGCCTCCTGCTTCTCGGCGGTGGCCTCCATCTCCTTTAGCAAGTCCATCATCTTCTGCGGATGAATCTTGTCCGGGTCGAACTTGATCTGGAAGGAGGCGTTCGCCGGGCAGATCTCGGTCACACCGTCGATCTTTGCCTCACGAACCGCGTTGGTCATCGCCAAGGACGTGAAGAACGCCTCGAGCGACATTTCTTCGTCGACCTCGACGAAGACGTGTTCGTCGCCTCCGAATGTGTATCGGCTCATGTCGTTGTCTCTCCCTGTTTGGTGAGTTTGTCGGTGTTCGTCTCGAGCCACGGCTCGAGCCACCTGGTGTGCACCGCGTTGGCCTGGACATCGGCGGTGTCGGCGAGCGCGGTGAAGAGCGGGGCGGTGGTGGGCAGCCCGCCGATCTGCAGCTCCTCTAAAGCTGTCTTGAGGCGCGTGATGGCCTGTGCCCTGTCTGGCGCCCAGACGATCAGCTTGCCCAGCAATGAATCATAGAAGGGCGGGATGGCGTATCCCTCGTAGAGCATGTGATCGAAGCGGATGCCTTCGCCCCCGGGCTCCCGGAAGCCGCTCACGATGCCGGGGAAGGGCATGAACCCGTTGGCCGGATCCTCGGCGTTGAGCCGCACCTCGATGGCATGGCCCTCCCGGATGATCTCGTTCTGGCTCACTGCAAGAGGATCACCGGCACAGACACGGATCATCCCGGCCACGAGGTCGGTGCCGCAGATCATCTCCGTCACCGGGTGCTCTACCTGAATGCGGGTATTCATTTCGATGAAGTAGAAATTGCCGGTTTCGTCGTCGTAGAGAAACTCCACCGTGCCGGCCCCGCGATACTGCACCGATTTCGCGAGTTTCACGGCGGCGGTGCAAAGGCTTTCGCGCACCTCCTCGCTCAGGGCGGCCGAGGGCGCTTCCTCCCACACTTTCTGACGGCGGCGCTGGAGCGAGCATTCGCGGTCGAAGAAATGCAGCACGTTGGTGCCGTCGCCTAGAACCTGCACCTCGATATGGCGGGCGCGTTCGATGACCTTCTCGATATAGATGCCACCATCGCCGAAGGCTGCCTTTGCTTCGTTCGAGGCTTGCGGCGCCAGCTTGCGAAACTCTTCGGCGCTCTCGGCCACGCGGATGCCGCGCCCGCCGCCGCCTGCCGCGGCCTTGATCATGACCGGAAAGCCCGTAGCCTCTGCGAGATGCGCCGCCTCGTCCATGTCAGTGACGATCCCGTCGCTGCCGGGCACGGTGGGCACGTCCGCCTTCTGTGCCTGCGCGCGCGCGGCCGCCTTATCGCCCATCAGGCGGATCGTGTCGCCCGAGGGGCCGATGAAGATCAGCCCCGCGCTCTCCACCGCATCCGCGAACCCGGCGTTCTCCGAAAGAAAGCCGTAGCCCGGATGCACGGCCTCCGCGCCGCTTTCTTTTGCCGCCCGCAGCAGCGCCTCGGTGTCGAGATAGGATTTGGCGGCCTGAGGAGGCCCCACCACCTTGACCTCATCGGCGAGCCTGGCGGCGAGGCTTTCTGTGTCGGCCTCGCTTACCACCTGCACCACCTTCAGCCCGAGCGACTTTGCCGCGCGGTTCACCCGGCAGGCGATCTCGCCGCGATTGGCGATGAGGATCGTCTTGATCGGCAGATCATCGAGCATCGCATCAATCCAACTGTGCGATGACGGTTCCGGCGGTGATGGGCTCGGCATCCTCCACCGGGAAGGCGGAGACTGTGCCCTCGCCATCGGCCTTGATCTCGTGGAAGGTCTTCATCACTTCCACCAGTGCGATCACGTCGCCCTTGGCCACGCTGTCGCCCACCTCCTTGAAGGGCGGCTCCTCGGGTGCGGGCTTGCGGTAGAAAGTGCCCGGAATGGGGGATCTGATCTCGCGCTTTGCCATTTGGGTCTCCTCTGTTGATTTCCGCTGAGAAGTGACCCGGTAGATCCCCAAATTTTCACTGAGAATTGACCCATGTGAACACGTTGCCCTGACGGATTCGGTCGGGGAGATATGGAGTGATCGACATGGGATTTTTGAGTGTTATCCGACG